>JAHEGQ010000003.1 GCA_024645025.1 Sphingomonadaceae bacterium | reverse complement strand
GACATGGCGACCAGCCTGTCGATCTGGCTCAAGACAGGGGTGTTCCAGCCGCAAGCAACGCTGGACCTTCGGATTGATTATCTGCGCCCGGCCCGGCCCGGGCAGATGGTTGTCGGCCATGGCGAATGTTATCATGTCACCCGGTCCATCGCCTTTATCCGCGGCCATGCCCATGATGGCGATCCGGACAAACCCATCGCCCATGTCGCGGGCACTTATTTCTTCACGGCCAGCTGATGACCACGCTTTTTTCGCCTTATGCCCAAACCATGGGCTTTCAGTCAGAACGCGACACTGAGGGCCGATTGGTGATTGCCATGCCCTATGGGGAGGGCGTGCGTGGCCGCCCCGGCTTTGTCCATGGCGGGGCCTTGGCCGGATTGCTGGAAACGGTGGCGTATGTGACCTTGTCCGAAGCCTTGGGGGAAGAGGACAAGCCCCTGCTCAAGCCCGTCAACGTCACAGCCACCTATATGCGCGGGGCCGTGGAAACGACGACCTATGCCCGCGCCACCATAGAACGGCTGGGCAAGCGCATCGCCAATATCGAAGCGGTCGCTTGGCAGGATGATCCCGCAAAGCCCGTCGCCATTGCCCAGATCAACGTCATGCTGGATCGCAGCGGGCGGTAACAGCCCGCTGCCCCACCCGCCGATCGATCAGGCGTTTTTCCAACTGGCCCGCGCCCACAGCAAGATCGCGACGCTAACGGCTTCAATAACCATTGGCGGCACAGCCCCCGGGGCGGCCCCTTCCAACAGGATCGTGACCAGACGGCCCGCCAAGGCTAGGCCGAACAGCACCGCCGCCGCCGCAGCAGCACCGCCACATTGCTTCCACGCCGCATAGCCACAGAACAGGCTGAAGCTGAGGAAGAAGGCCCCAAAATCAGCGCGAATGCTCGCGCGGCCGAGCGCATTTGCCGCCTCAATCTGAAACTGGGCGGCCCCGGCATCCAGCGCAAACCAGAATTGCAGCCCCATCGCCAAGAAGAACAAGGCCATCAGGCCAACCAATATCCGTGCAACCATTTCTTTTCCCCTCCCTTATTAGGCCGCTTAAGCGTCGATGCTGGGCGACCCGATATTGGCGTGTGCGACCCCACCGTCGACGGTGATGGTATCGCCCACGACATAATTGCCGGCATTGCTCGCAAGGAAGATCGCAGCGGCCGCCATATCTTCCGCCACGCCGATCCGGCGATTGGGGATATTCTGCGCCACGGCATCGCCATGGTCGCGCGCGGCGCGGTTCATGTCCGACGCAAAGGCCCCCGGCGCAATTGCGGTGACGTTGATCTGATCTTGGATCAGGCGCGCTGCCATGCGCTTGGTCAGATAGAGGATCGCCGCCTTGGACGCGTGATAGCTATAGGTTTCCCAAGGATTGAGGCGGATGCCATCGATCGAGCCGATATTGATGACCTTGGCCGGTTGCGCCATCGACGCCGCGGCCTTGAGCTGCGGGTAAAGCGCCTGGGTGAGGAAAAACGGACCCTTGACGTTCAGGTCCATCACCTTGTCCCAACCGACTTCGGGAAATTCCTCAAACGGCGCGCCCCACGCCGCTCCGGCATTGTTGACAAGAATGTCGAGCTTTTCTTCCCGCGCGGCAAAGGCCGCGGCCAGCGCCTTGCAGCCTTCAACTGAGGACACATCCATCGGCAGCGCGATGCAATTGGGGCCAAGTTCGGCCGCTGTCTGTTCGCAAGATTCGGCCTTGCGCGAGGTGATGTAGACCTTTGCGCCTTGGGCAATAAACCCTTCGGCAATGTGGCGACCCAAATTCTTGGACCCGCCGGTTACAAGTGCAACACGGCCCTGCAGGCTGAAAAGCTTTCCAATATCCATCATCAATATCCGTTCATTCGGGCCACGCGGTCGGCGTGGAAATAGCTATCGCCAAAAAATTCAGCGAGGGCGCGGTCGCGCTTCATATAGAGGCCGATATCATATTCATCGGTCATGCCGATGCCACCATGCATCTGCACGCCTTCGCGCACCGACAGGTTGCAGGCGAGGCCCGCTTTGGCTTTGGCTGCCGCGACGAACAATTCGGCCCGCGGATCGCCATCATCCAGCAAATGCTGCGCCTTCAAGACAATGGAGCGGGCGCCTTCCATTTCCCCATAAAGGTGCGCCGCCCGATGTTGCAGCGCCTGAAATTCGCCGATTACCCGGCCAAATTGCTTGCGCTGCTTGAGATAGTCGAAGGTCATGTCCATCGCGCCGCCGCCGACGCCCACCATTTCAGCCGCCGCGCCAATGCGCCCAGCGTCCAGCAGCTTGCCCAGCGGGCCCCAGCCGCCATCAACATCGCCAATGACGGCATCCGCCGTCACCTCAACGCCGTCCAGCGTCACGCGGGCTGACAATTGGCTATCGACAAGGCGATCCGCTTCCACCGAAACGCCCGCAGCATCGCGCGGCACGGCGAAGAGCGTAATGCCCTGCTCCTCGCCCGGTGCACCAGCCGTGCGCGCGGCAACGATCAGCATATCGGCCACATGGCCATGGACGACGAACTGCTTCTTGCCAGAGAGCTTAAAGCCATTTCCCGCCCGGGCCGCGACCAATGCAGTTGCTGCCGGCCGATGCTTTGCACCTTCATCAATCGCAAGGCCGATCACGGCATCGCCCGACAGGATGCGCGGGAACCATTCGCCCCGCAGATGCGCCCCTGCGCCTTTCAAAGCTTCCACGGCAGCCACCGCGGTCGTCAAAAAGGGCGAGGGCGTCAGGTTGCGGCCAATTTCTTCCAGCACGATGCCGGCTTCCACATGGCCCAGCCCCAGCCCACCCTCAGCTTCGGGGATCAGGATCCCGGTAAAGCCCATCTCGGCAAACTGCTTCCACAAATCCCGGGCAAAGCCGGTTTGATCGTTGCTGTCGCGCAAATTGCGCAGATGTTTGACGGGGGCGTTTTCAGCCAGAAACGGGGCGACGCTGTCTTTCAGCATTGCCTGAGCTTCGGTGTGGTTCAGTCCCATGGATCAGGCTCCCGGCATTTCAAGGATGCGCTTCGACACGACGTTGAGCATGACTTCGCTCGTCCCGCCTTCAATGCTGTTGGCCTTGGTGCGCAACCAGGTGCGCGGCTTGGCGCCCGTCTTGGACCGTTCGCTTTCCCATTCCAGCGCATCGGACCCACCAGCTGCCATCACCAATTCATGGCGCTTCTTGTTCAACTCAGTGCCGACATATTTCATCAGGTTGGAATAGGCCGGATGCGCCTTGCCCGTTTTCCAATCATCCATGAAGCGTTCGCTATGCGCGCGGAACACCATGGTTTCCACATCAAACAGCGCCATTTGCGCGCGCAGCACCGGCTCTTCGGCCGCGACATCCTTAAAGGCCGCACCAATAGACGCCATGCCTTCGCCAAGCCCGCCGCCGGAGATCATCTCCCGCTCATGGCCCAGCAGATATTTGGCGACATCCCAGCCACGATTCAGCTCGCCTACAATCTGGTGCTTGGGCACCTTCACATTGTCGAAGAAGGTCTCGCAGAAAGGCGATGCGCCGGAAATCAGCTTGATCGGCTTGGTGGTGACGCCGGGCGTCGTCATATCGAACAGCAAGAAGCTGATGCCGTGATATTTGTCTTCCTTGTTGGTGCGCACAAGGCAGAAGATCCAGTCAGCCTTGTCGGCATAGCTGGTCCAGATTTTCTGGCCATTGACGACCCAGTGATCCCCCTTGTCTTCGCCATAGGTCTGCAACGATACAAGGTCAGAGCCGGAGCCCGGCTCCGAATAGCCCTGACACCAGCGGATTTCGCCGCGCGCGATCTGGGGCAGATAATGCTTCTTTTGCGCTTCCGTGCCGAACTTTAAGAGCGCCGGGCCGAGCATCCAGATGCCAAAGCTCAACAGCGGCGGGCGGCAGCCAAGGCTGGCCATTTCCGACCGCAGGATCTTTGCTTCTTCTGCAGACAGGCCACCGCCGCCATAGGCCTTGGGCCAATCGGGGACAGTCCAGCCTTTTTCGGCCATAACCTCAAGCCACTGCTTTTGCGCCGGGCTTTTGAACACCCATTTGCGCCCACCCCAACAGGCTTCATCCTCGCTCTTTTGCGGTTCACGCATCTCAGCCGGGCAATTGGCTTCCAGCCAGGCCCGCGTTTCCTTCCGGAACGTCTCAAGGTCAGTCATCGGGATCTCCTAATTCCAGACCCCATTCTCTAGGTCGCGCGGCTTGGCTTACGCAAGCGTCAAGTGGCGGATAGCGCATTCCGTAGCGGCAGGCGGATCCACGTTGACCCGCGCCCTTCTGCCCGACAGGATGAGTCGCAAATAAGGATGGAGAGACAGATGAGATTCGCCGGGAAAACCGTGGTCATAACAGGTGCTGCTTCGGGCATTGGCAAGGCAACCTGCCTGTTGTTCGCGGGTGAGGGGGCAACCGTCATCGCTGGCGATATCGACGAAAAGGGCGGGACGGAACTGGCCGCCACTTCCAATGGCAAAATCCATTTCAAAAAGACGGACGTCTGCAACCCCGCCGACATCAAGGCGCTGATGGACTTTGCCGCTGAAAAGACAGGCGGCATCGACGTTGTGTTCAACAATGCAGGGGCCGGCGGCGACCGCGCCCCGATTGAAGAGATTGAGCCCGAGGGCTGGGACCGGACGATGGACCTGCTGCTGCGCTCGGTCGCGATGGGCGTGCGCTATGCCGTGCCGCATATGATCGGCCGCGAAGGGGCGGCGATCGTTAACACAGCCAGCGTCGCGGGTCTTGGTGCCGGCTATTCGCCCACCGCTTATGCCGTGGCCAAGGGCGCGGTCATCCATCTGACCAAGGTGGGCGCGACGGACCTTGCCAAGCATAATATCCGCATGAACGCGATCTGCCCCGGCTTTATCCAGACCAATATTTTCGCGTCTTCGCTCGACGTGCCGGAGGACAAGCGCGAGGCCGCAAACCAGATCATCTTTGAAATCGCGAACCACACCCAGCCCGTCAAGCGCGGCGGCCGGCCCGAAGATATCGCCAATATGGTCGCCTATCTCGCCTCCAAGGAAGCGGGCTTTATCACGGGCGCGCATTTTGTTGTCGATGGCGGGATCACGACCGGCCAACCGCATAGCTGGAACCCCGAGGCCCCGGGGATGTTCGACGCGCTGGAAGCGTACGTCAACACGCCCGGCCAATAATGGTTCCCGCCGCCCGCAAGCTCCCCTTGCGGCTCAAGCTGGTCCATAGTTTGGGCAGCATCGCCTATGGGGTGAAGGACAACGGTTTTTCGACCTTTCTCCTGATTTTTTACAATCAGGTGCTGGGGCTTCAGGCAACTTTTGTGTCCGCAGCGCTGATGGTCGCACTGTTCATCGACGCCCTGATTGATCCCATTGTCGGGCATCTAAGCGACCGCACCTATACGCGCTGGGGACGAAGACTGCCCTGGCTTTATGCTGCGCCCATCCCGCTGGGCCTCGCCTGGCTCCTCCTCTGGATGCCGCCGGAAGGCGCGCACGGCCATATCTTCCTTTACCTCATCGCCACAGCCGTGCTGGTGCGGGCGCTGGTCTCGTGTTGCGAAGTGCCCTCGGTTGCGCTCGTGCCCGAACTGACCAGCGATTATGACGAGCGCACCGGCCTGATGCGCTTTCGCTTTCTGTTCGGCTGGGCAGGCGGGCTGCTGATGCTGTTCTTGGCCTATCGGGTCTTTCTTGTGCCCGGCGACGGTTATGATGTCGGGCAACTCAATCCCAACGGCTATTGGCGCTATGGCCTGTTCGGTGGCGCGCTGATGGCGGCGACGGTGCTTTGTTCGGCCATGGGCCAACATCGCCGGATCGCCCATTATCCGGCTGAACGCCTGCCCCCTGTGAGTTGGCGCCACAGCTTTGATGAAATTCGAACGGCGCTGTCCAACCGCGCCTTTGTGGTTCTGGCCAGCGCCTCCGCCTTTGCGCTTGTCAGTCAGGGAATCACCTTTTCGATTTCCAACTATCTCTACATTTATGTCTGGCGCTTTGGTCAGTCCGACTTTGCCGTTTATCCGATCATGCTGTTCCTGAGCGTGATCGCGGCCTTCTTCCTTGTCGTCCCGCTGAACCGGATTTTCGACAAGCCCCGCACGGCTGCCTATGCGACGATGCTGGGCATCGGTTTTTGGGTGATCCCGTTTCTTTTGCGGCTGGCGGGTCTCTGGCCGGAAGCTGGCACGCCGATTTCGACATGGGGCGTCTTTGTCTTTTTCTTCCTCGGCAACAGCTTTGCTGTCACCGTCATGATTTCCGCCTCGTCGATGATCGCGGACATTGTCGAAGATGGGCAGGAAAAAACAGGGCGTCGCACCGAAGGCGTCTTTTTTGCCGGCAATTTCTTCATCCAGAAATGCGCAACGGGAGTTGGCATCTTCGTCTCGGGGATCATCATCAGCTGGGCCGGACTTTCAACCAAGACCAATGCTGATCAGGTGTTGACCCAAGTCATAGACCGGCTGACCGGTGCCTATATCGGGATCATCTTTGTGTTGGCGCTGGTCTCTGCCGGGATTTTCGCGCGCTTCCCGATCCGCCGCCATGACCATGAAGCGCGGCTGGAGCGCCTTCGGCAGGGCAGCGTTGAAAAGCAGGCATGAGGGGGCTGGACAAAGCGGCCCCAAAGCTGACAGTGACGTAAACGTAAACAGGCAAGAGGACGACTCAGATGGACTTCACCTTCACCGAACGCGAGGTTTATTGGCGGGACCGCGTCAAGAACCATATCGACCAATATATCCGCCCTCGGGTGAAGGATTATTATGCGGAACTGAACACGGGGGACCGCTGGAAAGTCCTGAACGTCATTGAAGAAGAAAAGAAGCGCGCCAAGGCGGCGGGCCTTTGGAACTTGTTCATGCCGCCTCAGGGCGCCAACCCGCACCTTGACAGCACGGTTGAATTTGAAGGGCCGATGCTGACCAACGTGGAATATGCGCTGTGCGCCGAAGAAATGGGCCGCGTCGGCATGGCGTCGGAAATCTTCAACTGCTCCGCGCCCGATACCGGCAATATGGAAGTCCTCAACCGCTATGGGACGGCAGACCAAAAGAAGCAGTGGCTGATCCCGCTGATGAACGGCGAAATCCGGTCCGCCTTTTTGATGACGGAGCCCGCCGTTGCCTCGTCGGACGCGACCAATATTGAAACCCGCATCACCCGCGATGGCGACCATTATGTCATCAATGGCCGCAAATGGTGGTCCTCGGGTGCGGGCGATCCGCGTTGCAAGATTGCGATTGTCATGGGCAAGACCGATCTGGGCGCTCAGCGCCACCAGCAGCAATCGCAAATCCTGATGCCGCTGGATGCCCCCGGGGTGAACATCCTGCGCCACCTGCCCGTCTTTGGCTATGACGATGCTCCGCACGGCCATATGGAAATTGAGCTGAAGGACGTGCGCGTTCCGGCTGAAAACATCATCTATGGCGAAGGCCGTGGCTTTGAAATCGCGCAAGGCCGCCTTGGGCCGGGCCGCATCCACCACTGCATGCGCACCATTGGCGTGGCCGAAGAAGCGCTGGAAAAAATGTGCCGCAGGCTGACCAGCCGCGTCGCCTTTGGCAAGACGATCGCCGAACAGACCGTCTGGCATGAACGCATTGCCCGCGCGCGCATTGATCTGGAAATGACCCGTCTGCTCTGCCTGAAGGCCGCGCACATGATGGACACCGTGGGCAACAAGGCGTCGGCCGCCGAGATCGCGATGATCAAGGTGCAGGCCCCGAACATGGCGCTTAAGATCATCGACGATGCCATTCAGGCGCATGGCGGCGGCGGCGTGTCGGAAGATTATGGTCTGGCCTCCGCCTGGGCGCATCAGCGCACGCTGCGGCTGGCGGATGGGCCGGATGAAGTCCACAACCGCGCCATCGCGCGTCTGGAGCTGGGCAAATATGGCCCGACCCGTGACAAGGGCCTGTCGTCTGGCGATTTGGCGGTGACGCGATGAAGGCCGCGGTTCTCGTTGAACCGAACAAGCCGCTCGTCATTGAAGAGCTGACGATTGCCAAGCCGGGTCCGCACGAAGTGCTGATCCGGACGGCGGCCTGCGGCTTGTGCCATTCCGACCTTCACTTCATCGACGGGGCCTATCCGCATCCTCTGCCCGCTATTCCGGGCCATGAGGCGGCGGGCATTGTCGAAGCGGTGGGGAGCGAAGTGCGCACGGTGAAGCCGGGCGATGCGGTCGTCACCTGCCTTTCGGCCTATTGCGGCCATTGCGAGTTCTGCGTGACCGGACGGATGTCGCTCTGCCTTGGCGGCGACACCCGCCGCGCGCCGGGCGATGCCCCACGCATCACCCGCGCCGATGGCTCGGTCGTCAACCAGATGCTCAATCTATCGGCCTTTGCCGAGCAGATGCTGATCCACGAACATGCGTGTGTGAAGATCAATCCCGATATGCCGCTAGACCGCGCTGCCATTATCGGCTGCGCTGTGACAACGGGGGCCGGCACGATCTTCAACGCCTGCAAGGTGACGCCCGGTGAAACAGTTGCCGTGGTGGGTTGTGGCGGGGTGGGCCTTGCCACGATCAACGCCGCCAAGATTGCCGGTGCCGGCCGCATCATCGCGGCAGACCCGATCCCTGAAAAGCGGGCCTTGGCGATGAAGCTGGGCGCGACCGATGTGGTGGACGCCACCGCAGATGGCGCGGCGGCCCAGATCATCGAAATGACCAAGGGCGGCGTCGACCATGCGATTGAAGCGGTGGGCCGTCCGGCCTCTGCCCAATTGGCGGTCAGCGTGCTGCGTCGGGGGGGCACGGCCACCATCCTTGGCATGATGCCTTTGTCTGAAAAGGTCGGCCTTGGCGCGATGGACCTTCTCTCGGGCAAGAAGCTGCAAGGTGCAATCATGGGCGGCAATCGCTTCCCGGTTGATATCCCGCGCCTGGTGGATTTCTACATCCGCGGGCTTCTCGATCTCGACAGCATCATTGCCGAGCGCATTCCGCTGTCCGCGATCAATGACGGGTTCGACAAGATGAAAAAGGGCGATTCCGCGCGAAGCGTGATCGTGTTCGATCAATGACCGAGGCCTTGGACGCGCAAAAGCTGTTTTCCGGCGTGACCAAGGCCGAAGGGGCCGATGCGCTGAACGACGCTAATCTGACGGCCTGGATGCAGGACAATGTCGCTGGATTTGAAGGCCCGTTAGAGGTCTTCAAATTCGCAGGCGGGCAATCCAACCCGACCTATAAGATCATCGCCAAAAGCGGGGCCTATGTGCTGCGGCGCAAGCCCTTTGGTCCGCTTTTGCCCAGCGCGCACGCCGTGGATCGCGAATTCAAGGCGATCAACGGCCTTTACCCGACCGGCTTTCCCGTGGCGCGGCCTTATGGTCTGTGCACCGATAATGATGTGATCGGCAGCTGGTTCTACGTCATGGGCATGGTCGAAGGCCGGACGATCTGGGACGGCGCGATGCCGGGCGCGACGCCCAGCTTCCGGCGCCAGACCTATGACGCGATGATCGACACGCTGGCTGCGCTGCACAATACCGATATCGATGCCGCGGGCCTGTCCGATTTTGGCAAGCCCGGCAATTACTTCGGCCGTCAGGTCGATCGCTGGACCAAGCAGTACAAGCTGTCTGAAACCGAACATATGCCGGTGATGGAACGGCTGATCGAATGGCTGCCTGCCACCTTGCCGGAACAAACCCGAACGTCTGTTGTCCATGGCGATTATCGCATCGACAACATGATCTTCGCGCCCGATGAGGCCAAGGTTGTTGCTGTTCTGGACTGGGAATTGTCGACGCTCGGCGATCCGCTGGCCGATTTCACCTATGTCGCGATGGCATGGGTGACAGACAATGGCGGACGGTCGGGCGTGCAAGATCTGGACCGCAAGGCACTGGGCATCCCGGAGCTGGAAGAGGCGGTGGAACGCTATTGCACGGCCACGGGCCGTTCGGGCGTGCCGGACATGAACTGGTATTTTGCCTATAATTTCTTCCGGCTGGCCGGGATTATTCAGGGCATCAAAAAGCGCGTGATCGACGGCACGGCGAATTCGTCGCACGCCAAGGAAATGTCGGAACGCGTCAGCCCATTGGCGGAAACCGCCTGGAGTTTTGCGGTGAAGGCGGGAGCCTAGGCTCCATGGTTTTCTCAAACCGTTTGTGTCGAGCACAGTCGAGACACCTATCTCGACTTCGCGCGGGACGACCGGAGACTGGGAAGCGCTGGCATAGAGGGAGGAGATAAGGATGTCGCTGTTCGACATGACGGGGCAGGTCGCCCTGATTACCGGATCGTCACGGGGCATTGGCAAGGCGATTGCCGAGGAAATGGCCGAACAAGGTGCCAAGGTCGTCATCTCCAGTCGCAAGCAGGATGCGTGCGAAACGGTGGCGGCGGAGATCAACGCCAAATATGGCGCGGGAACCGCCATTGCGGTCGCGGCCAACATCTCTTCCAAGGAGGCGTTGCAGCATCTGGTGGATGAAACGCGGCGCGCCTTTGGCAAGATCACGGCGCTCATCTGCAATGCTGCCTCCAACCCTTATTATGGTCCGTCTGAAGGGATTGCGGATGAGCAGTTCCGCAAGATCATGGACAACAACATCCTGTCCAACCACTGGCTGATCCACATGGTCGCCCCCGAGATGCTGGCTCGGTGCGAAGGCTCTATCACCATCGTGTCGTCAATTGGTGGTTTGAAGGGCTCAACCGTCATCGGCGCTTATTGCATTTCCAAGGCCGCTGATATGCAGATGGCGCGCAATCTGGCCGATGAATTCGGCCCCAAGGGCGTGCGCGTCAACTGCATCGCACCGGGCTTGATCCGCACCGATTTTGCCCGCGCGCTTTGGGAAAACCCGGATACGCTTGCACGATCCACCGCGCGATCGCCGCTGCGGCGCATTGGCGAACCCGAAGAAATTGCAGGCGCGGCCGTGTTCCTCGCCTCACGGGCGGGCGCATTCACGACTGGCCAGACCCTGGTGATTGACGGCGGGCAGACCGTTAGCGGCGGATAACTCCCCACCCGTTCGTCCCAAGCGAAGTCGAGGGATGGGCGGCCAGATGTTTCGACTTCGCGCGACACGAACGGAATAGGAGAAAGAAAATGGACGCATTGAAAGGCAAGGTTGCCATCATTACCGGTGCAGGCTCTGGCATTGGCCGCGCCTCGGCGCTGCGCTTTGCCGCAGAAGGCGCCAAGCTGGTCTTGGGCGACAAGACCGATGCCGTCCATGAAACCGCGCAGATGGTGAAGGATGCGGGCGGC
This sequence comes from Sphingomonadaceae bacterium, assembly GCA_024645025.1. Taxonomy (GTDB): domain Bacteria; phylum Pseudomonadota; class Alphaproteobacteria; order Sphingomonadales; family Sphingomonadaceae; genus Aquisediminimonas. The sequence continues at coordinate 2,806 of JAHEGQ010000003.1, read as the reverse complement.
TCTGCCACCGCGCTGCAAATCGATGCAGGCGTGGAAGCCGATGTTGAAAAGCTGGTGAAAACCGCCATCGACACCTATGGCGACCTGCACGTTGCCTTCGCCAATGCGGGCGTTTCGGGCGGCATGGCAGGCATTTTTGATCTGACGCCTGACCAATGGGCCGAAATATTGCGCGTTAACCTGATCGGCCCTTGGTTGATGGTCAAGCACGCCGGCCAAGCCATGATGGATGGCGGCAAGGGTGGATCGATCATCCTGACCGCCAGCGTCGCCGGCATCCGGTCGGGCGCGGGCGGCCCGGCTTATTCCGCCTCCAAGGCGGGCGTCATCAATCTGGCGATGGTCTCGGCCCAGCAAATGTCAGAAACTGGCGTGCGCGTGAATGCGATCTGCCCGGGCCTGACCGAAACCGGCATGACCAAACCAACCTTTGACTATGCCCGTGAAAAGGATGTGATGCACAAGGTCGGGCGGCTCAATCCGCTACGCCGGGCGGCCCAGCCGGATGAGCTGGCGAATGTCGCGCTGTTCCTTGCGTCGGATCAGGCCAGCTATGTCAACGGACAGGCGATTGCGGTTGATGGCGGCCTGTCCTCTTCCCACCCGGTCACGCGCCAGCTGACCGGCCAGACAGCGGTGTAATCATGTTGCAGGTGTCAAACCCCAAGGATCTCGGCTTTCTGCCTGACCGCCTCGACCGGATTGGGGCCTTTTTGCAGAAGAATTATCTCGATACCGGCCTTTTGCCGCATGGCGCGCTGCTGATCGGCCGGGGGGATGAGATTGCCTATCTCTGGACCTCCGGCGTTGAGCAGGACGCGATCTTCCGTATTGCATCAATGACCAAACCGATCACGTCCATTGCGCTGATGCAATTGGTTGAACAGGGCCTTGTTGCCCTGTCCGATCCGGTGGCCAAATACATCCCTGAATTCAAAAAGCTGGGTGTTTTTGTGGCCGGTGGCGGGCAGATGCCGTTCGTGACGCGCCCGCCCTCCACGCCGCTGCGCGTCATTGATTTGATGCGGCATACCTCTGGCTTTACCTATAGCTTTCAGGAGCGCAGCAACATTGACGCGGCCTATCGCCGCACAGATGTCGAAAGCTGGTCAAAATGGGATAATGACGAATTCATCAATATCCTGAAAGACTTGCCGCTCGAGTTCGATCCCGGGACCTGCTGGAACTATTCGATCTCAACCGATCTGGTCGGCGTGATCGTCTCGCGTGTCTCAGGCCTGTCGCTGGGCGACTATTTCCAGAAGCATATTTTTGCCCCGCTTGGCATGGAAGACACCTTCTTCCTTGTCCCCGAGGCAAAAGCGCATCGCCTTCCTGCCGCCTATGCCTATCATCCTTCGGACAAGATGAAATTGGCGGACAAGGCCGGCAAGGAAAGCGGCTGGGCCCATCCGCGCAAATTCCAATCTGGCGGCGGCGGTCTTGCCTCAACGCTGTCCGATTATAACCGCTTTTGCCGTATGTTGGTGAATGGCGGTGCGCTTGATGGCGAACAGATTATCAGCCCAAAGACCTTGGACCTGATGACAGCGAACCATTTGCCCGGCGGCGGCGACCTAACCCAGCATAGCAAATCGCTATTCAGCGAGGCGGAAAATGCGGGGATTGGCTTTGGCTTGGGTTTCGCGTGCAATATGGATCCGGCGGCCACCATGCTGGCTGGGTCCAAGGGAGAATTTTACTGGGGCGGGATGTATTCCACCGCCTTTCTTGTGGATCCTGTCGAGCATGTGACGATGGTTTTCATGACCCAACTTATGCCTTCGTCTACCTACCCGCTGCGCCGCGAAATCCGCACAATGATGTATGCGGCGATGGCCGCCTGAATTTGGAGCTGAACATGCAATCCGTCACCACCGAAAAGCATGGCGACATCCTTGTCGTCCTCGTCAACAATCCGCCGGTCAATGCGCTGAGCTGGCACGTCCGCCAAGGCATTAAGGACGGCATGGATGCCGCGATGGCCGATGACAGCGTGAAGGCCGTTGTCCTGCGCTGTGCGGGCCAGACCTTCATCGCGGGTGCCGACATCACCGAATTTGGTAAGCCCGCCCAAGGCCCGGATTTCAATGAGGTGCTGAACAGCATCGAATTGGCGCCCAAGCCCGTCATCGCTGCGATCCATGGCACGGCCTTGGGCGGCGGCCTCGAAACCGCGCTGGTCTGTCATTACCGCATCGCTGTCCCTTCCGCGATGCTCGGCGTGCCCGAGGTAAAGCTTGGCCTGTTGCCGGGCGCTGGCGGCACACAGCGTCTGCCGCGCGTCGTGGGCGTGGAGGTCGCCGCGCAGATGGTCTCCTCAGGCGACCCGCTGCCCGCCGCCAAGGCCAAGGAACTAAACCTTGTCGATGCCCTTGCCGGTGAGGCGACGCTGGCTGAAGATGCCATTGCCTTTGCCCGCGAGATGATTGCCCAAGGCCCGCGCGCGACCCGCAACCGCCCCATCACCGGCGACATTGCCGTCATCGACAAGCTGAAGGCGGCCAACGCCCGCAAGTGGAAGGGCTTTGAAGCGCCCTATGCCAACCTTGCCTGCGTCGAAGCCGCGACGCGCCTGCCCTTTGAAGAGGGCATGAAGTTTGAGCGCACCGAATTTATGAAGCTGATGACGGGCAGCCAATCTGCCGCGCAGCGCCATATATTCTTTGCGGAACGACAGGCCGCGAAGATTGATGGCCTGCCCAAGGACACCCAGCTGCGAGACATCAAGAAGGTCGGCGTGATCGGCGCAGGCACGATGGGGGGCGGCATTTCGATGAACTTCCTTCAGGCCGGCATTCCCGTC
>JAHEGQ010000198.1:10304-14043 GCA_024645025.1 Sphingomonadaceae bacterium | reverse complement strand
CAAGACCACGCTGCTCAAACTGCTGACCGGCGAAATCGACCCTGACGAGGGAAGCATCACCCGCGCCAAGACGCTCAATGGCATCGTTATTGATCAGCAACGCGCGCTCTTATCCGGTGACAAGCGGGTGCGCGACGTGCTGGCCGATGGCGGCGACTGGGTCACGGTGCGCGGCGAAAAAAAGCACATGAAGGGCTATTTGAAGGAATTCCTTTTCGATCCCAATCTCGCCGATGCGCGGGTGGCGACCCTATCGGGCGGGGAACAGGCCCGCCTGCTTTTGGCGCGGGAATTTGCCCGCCAGTCCAATTTGCTGGTGCTGGACGAACCGACCAACGACCTTGACCTTGAAACGCTGGACCTGCTGCAAGAAGTGATCGCGGATTATGATGGCACCGTCCTTATCGTCAGCCACGACCGCGATTTTCTGGACCGGACGGTAACCTTGACGCTCGGGCTGGATGGATCGGGCAAGGTTGATATCGTGGCCGGCGGCTATGCCGATTGGGAACGCAAGCGCGACGCGCCCAAGGCAGCTTCGGCCAAGGCAAAACCGGCAACGCCTTCAAATCCCATTGCTGAAAAGCCAAAGGCGCAGACCAAGCTGAGCTACAAAGACCAGAGGGACTATGACCTGCTGCCCGGCCGGGTGGAAGAGCTGGGTGCGGAAATAGCGGCAGCGGAAGCCGCCCTGTCCGACCCTGATCTGTATAGCAAAAACCCGGCAAGCTTTGCCGAGTTGACTCAAAAAATCGAAAGACTGAGGACAGAGCGGGATACCGCCGAGGAACGTTGGCTCATGCTTGCAGAACAGGTTGAGCAGCTGGGCAGTTAGAGCGTCTTGCCGGCCCGTCCGGCCAGTTCCACCGCATAGTGCCACGCCATGCGGCCGGATCGTGCCCCGCGCTGCGTCGCCCAAGTCAGGGCTTCTTGGCGGTCAAAGTCCAGCCCCAGATGCCGGGCATAGCCCGCCACCATGTCCAGCCACACGTCCTGCGTGCAGGCGTGAAAGCCAAGGCTCAGGCCAAAACGGTCCGCCAAGGCCAGATTATCGTCCACGGCGTCGCGCGGGTTGATGGCGCTCGCCTGTTCGTCCAGATTGCGCGGGACGATGTGCCGCCGATTGGCCGTCACATAAAGACGGACCTGCGGCGGTCGGGCCGAAATACCGCCATCCAGCACCGATCGGATATGGCGCATCTGCGGGTCGCCCTGCTCAAAGCCAATATCGTCAATAAACACGATCGTCGGCATTTCGGATTGGGCCAATAGACCGAACAGTGTCGGCAGTGTCGCCAAATCGTCGCACGCCGCCTCGACCAGCCGAAGCGCGCCGCCCTGCGCCTGAATTTCCGCAACGACCGATTTGACCAGTGCCGATTTTCCGGCACCCCGCGCACCCCATAGCAAGATATCATGCGCAGCGGCCCCTGCGGCCAGACGACGGCTGTTTTCCAGCACCGCCGCTTTTTGAAGGTCAATGCCGAACAGCAAATTGAGCGGGGTCGCCCGAAACCCGACGGCGGCAGATAATCGCCCCTGTTGCCAGACACAGGCGGGGGCATCGGGGATGCCCTTTTCGAGCGTGGGCGGGGCGATCCGTTCCAGCGCGGCGGCGATGCGCAAGATAAGGTCTTGATCCATGAGCATGTCGATAGGCCGGAGGCCGACCCGCTGTCAAAGCTGCGTCAGAAGCAAGGCTGCGGCACGCCGATCCTCAAGCGTTGGATCGGCCAATGCGGCACGGAGCAAGCGGCGGGCCTGAGCGCGGTTTCCAGCAGCCATGTCCGCCCGGGCCAGCGCCACGCGTACATCCGGCTGAAAGGGCAGATCGCTGCGCGCCGATTGGGCATAGGCTTGCGCCTGAGGCGCATTTCCCATTTCCAGCCAGCCTTGGCTCAGAGCCACCATCAGCCAAACATGATGGTTGCCCAATCGGGCACGCAACACCTCTAATCCAGCAACGGCCGCCGGCCATTGCCCTGCAACCATCTGGTTATCGGCCATAACCAATCGCGCGACGATGTTTTGCGGATTTTGCGACAGGAAGCTTCCCCAAAGCCGCTGCGCCTGTTCTCCTTGCCCAACGTGGAAGAGGGCGCGGCTGAGGCGTAACACCGCCGCCTCAGAGAATTCCAGATTGGCAGAGGCCTGATAAGCAGCTGCAGCAGCGGGCCAATTTTTGAGGACCGCCTCCACGTCACCCACCAGCATATGCGCCTGCGCATTGCCGGGATTGGCATCTCTCACGGCAATTGCCTGGCCGCGCGCGGCTTGCGCATTTCCGGCTGCCAACTGGCCCAGCACCAGGCGAACCTGCGCCTCAAAGGGGTCGGGAGCCGGGCTCAACGCCGCCATCATAAGCACACCGCTGCGCCGCTGCCGCTGGCTGGCCCTAGCCAGCAAGACGGACGCATCCGCTGCGCGTCCCTGCGCTTCAGTCGCACGACCAGCAAGCATCAGGGCATAGCCATCGGCGTCTGCGCGGCTCATCATCGGGCCAAGCGCCTCCAGCACGCGCCCGGGGTCACTGGCCTGCGATGCGGCCCGGGCCAAAAGCCGCCGCGCCATAAAATTGCCGGGCTGTTGCGCCACCAGAAGCGATAGGGCGGCAACGGCGCGATCTGGCAGGCCAAGCTGGATGTGCACTGCCCCCCGCAGCAATTGCACCCCTGGACGATCTGCCAGCCGTTCCCCCATCCGTTGCAGCAGCGATTGTGCAAGACCAAACTGCCCGGCCCGCGCCGCCATGACCGCTTGGAAATAAAAGGCCCAGGCATTGCGCGGCTCCATCCGTTGCACGGCCCGGGTGACGGCGAGCATTTCTTGATTGGCGCCTAAGTCCCCCAAGGTCGCCGCCAGATCAAGCTTCAACCCCACATTGCCGGGGTCAAGCGCCGCTGCCCGGCGTTGCCACGCAAGGCTGGCCACCAGACCGTATCGGCGGCGGGCAAGTTCCCCGCCCAAAGCCAGTGCGGGGCCAAAATTGGCGTTCCCCTTCAGCGCGCGATCCAGCGCCTGATATGCTCCTGCCAGATTGCCGGCATTTTGATTGATCTGTGCCAGATCGACCCAAAAGGATGGCCCCGCCCACGCCTTGGTGCTTGCTTGGGCCACATCCTGCGCGACCAATTTCCATTGCCCCAACGCCGCATGTGCCCGCAACAGCAACCGCGCCCGATAACCAATGTCAAACCCTGTCAGCGGTACAGAGCGGATCAGGACCATCGCGCCTTGCGCATCCCCCCATAAAAGCCGGACATGGGCCTGAGGCAGCACCAGCAATATGGGATCAATGCCCCGTTCCCGTGCTGCATCCAACGCGACTTGTGCATTTTCCGCATCCCCCGCTTCGAGCAGCGCCTTGGCAAGCCATAGCCGGGCTGAGGCGCTTCCGGGGGTAGATCGCATAGCGCGCTGCGCTGCGCGAACAGCAGCAGCGGTCCGGCCCTGCACGAAGAGATCTGAAATCGCGCTTTCCTGTGACGCCCAGCTTGGACCCGGCGTCGCCCCAAGGCTGAGCACCATCAGGATCGCCGCCATTATTGCCCGCATCAGCGCACCCCTTTCGGCCAAAGGATGACGCACACCGTCTGCACAAGGATGAGGACGTCCAGAAAGAATGTGTAGTTTTTCGCATAATAAAGGTCATATTCAAGTTTCGCGCGGGCATCCGCCTCGCAGGCGCCATAGGGGTAATGGACTTGCGCCCAACCGGTGATGCCGGGTTTGACCATGT
>JAHEGQ010000198.1:9501-10294 GCA_024645025.1 Sphingomonadaceae bacterium | reverse complement strand
GCGGCAATTCATCGATCCGAAACTGCCGCAGCCAATAGCCCATACGGGTCACGCGCGGATCATTTTCTGCCGCCCATCGTGCCTGGCCATCTGCTTCGGCATCTGGATACATCGACCGCAGCTTTAGGAGCGAGAAGGGCACACCATAAAGGCCCACCCGGACTTGTCGGAAAAAAATAGGGCCGGGACTGTCCAGACGGATAAGCGCCATCGCCAGCAATAATATGGGCCAGGCCAGAATAAGCAGCGCTGTCGCAACGGCCAGATCGAAAAGCCGCTTGGCAAACGCAAACAGGCGCCGGCTCGACAAAAATCCATCCGACAGGATCAGCCAAGAAGGGTTGGTCAGCTGCAGGTCGATCCGGCCGGTTTCCCGTTCAACAAAGCTGGCCGCATCCAGGATCCGCAATCCAGTTGTCCGCAGGCGGATCAGATCCGGCAGCGGCAGCGCATTGCGGCGCTCTTCCATTGCAAGGACAAGTTCATCCACACCAATGGACGCCACTTTGTCGACAAGGTCGTCCCCCTTCCCCAGCGTGCCCCGCCCCACCAGCACCAAACCGGGGCGTTGGGCGACCAGTCGCGCGATCCGATCTGCCCGCCCGCCTGCCCCTAAAACCAGAACGCGCTGGCGCAGGCTTGGCGAGTCCCCGATCGGGCGCATCACAATCCGCCCGGCCAGCAAGGCCGGAAAGGCAAGTAGCGTGGCGTAGAAAATTGCCATCGCCGACAGCCCAATTTCCTGCCCCGGCAGGGATATGACGGCCAGCAAAACCGCCCCTAAGGACAACCC
>JAHEGQ010000198.1:8444-9456 GCA_024645025.1 Sphingomonadaceae bacterium | reverse complement strand
TTCCCCGCCTGAATGCCCATCGACGCCCGCGCCCGCGACCGAAAGCTCTCAGGCGCAAGCGCCCCGGCAGCAACAAGGCCAAGACTATTGGTCAGGACAAAGAATGAAATTGTCGTCAGCTTGGGCGCCACGGGGATCGGATCAAGGCCCAGCTGGCTGGCGCGTAAAGCAGCCCCGGCATAAGCGGCGAGCGCAAGCAGCAGCACGTCTACCATACTGGCGACAAGCAGCGCCAACGGCACTCTCAACCGAAATAGACGGATCACAAGCGACCAACCTCCAGACCCCCGCGGCCTCAATCAGCCCGCCTGAACCCTTTGCCAGCCAATGCTTAAGGAAGATTGAGAGCTGGCCGCTTAGTCGCCGGCAAAGGCAAAGGGCGTTAGCCCACGTTCGCGCTCGTTAAAGGTCAGCACCCGGCCCGCGGGTGGATTGCTGCGCTGGGGACATTCTGGCCGCAAGCATTGGCGACACCCCCGCCCAATCGGCGTTGCACCTGCTGTCATCAGGTCAAGGCCGCGGGCCGCTGCCAAAGGGGCGGCCAAGTCTGCCGCCACACCGAGCCCAACGACGAATTCTGCTGCGACGGCCCCGGTGCGCGCCGCATGGGGCCGCACCGTTCGGGAAAGCGTCAACCAGCGCGAGCCGTCGTCCAATGCCACGAGATCGCGCAGGATCGTGCCCGGCCGGTCAAAGGCACTGTGCAGGTTCCATAAGGGACAGCGATCATCGCTGTCGACCAGCGGCGAGGCGCTGGCCCCGGCATAACGTTTGGACGATTGCCCGGCCCGATCAATCCGCACCATGAAGAATGGCAGGCCCCGCGCCCCGACGCGCTGCAAGGTGGTCAGGCGATGCGCAACCTGTTCAAAGCCCGCGCCAAAACGGCGTTGTAACAGATCCAGATCATAGCCGGTCGCCTCACACGCCCGAAGGAAACGGCCATAAGGCATCATTAAAGCGGCGGCAAAATAACTAGTCAGGTGACGGCGATAAAGGCGTTCACTCGCAC
>JAHEGQ010000198.1:3324-8434 GCA_024645025.1 Sphingomonadaceae bacterium | reverse complement strand
ACGATCTATGAAGTTTGCGCCACCCACCAATGCTTCAATTTCCGGTTGCGCTTCCAGCTGCGCCAATTGAAAGGCAGCGGCAAAAGTTCGCGAGGCGGGATCAAGCAGTTCTGAGAGTTGCAATTGGCGCGCATGCAGGTCGAGCCGCCGCAACCGGTCTGGCATGACGTCGACCGGCAAAATGCGCAGCGATAATTGGTGTTTGACGCGCAGCCGCTCCGAAATCGCGCCATAAAGGTCGCCAGAGCCCAGCCGCAGCTCATCTGCTAACGCCTCGGCCTGCGCGTCGAGATCTGAAAAATGGTTCCGCCAGCGTTCGATCTCCTGCCGAACTGCGGCAATCGGGTCCCCGATTTTCGCGCCTGCCTCTCCCATCCGGTCAAAGGCGCGGGCAAAGGCTTCAACGGCCTCAGGCGCAAGGGCTATCCAATCAGCAATGGCCGTGCGGTCCAGCCCCAAATCGACAAAGATCGGGTCCGCCAAGCGACGCCGCACCGCCTCTACCCCGCCGCCCGGCGCGGCACCGGTCAAGGATCGCGGATCAAAGTCAAAGCGTTCCGCAAGTCGCAGCAGGATGCCAGCCGTCAGCGGCCGCTGGTTGCGTTCAATCAGATTGAGATAAGAGGGAGAAACGCCCAACGCTTCGGCCATCCCTGATTGCGTCAAGCCAGAGGCTCGACGGATACGACGGACAGCATGGCCCGCAAAAAGCTTTTGATCGGACATAAGGCTCATTTGTCATATTTTTACAAAATTACAATAATAATTCGATTTTCGCCCACCCTATCACAACAATATTTACACAATTTCCTCGCATCCATGTCCAGATCGCCGCAGTTATGCGACATGAATCAGAGGGGCGATCCTCTGCCGGATAAAGGATCATGTAAATGTCGTACAAAGCTCACATGTCGGACATCGAAGCCCTGCGCGCCTCCAAGGGCGGCACATGGGATGGCATCAATCCCGAATCCGTCGCACGAATGCGGCTGCAGAACCGCTTCCGCACCGGGCTTGATATTGCCCGCTACACGGCCAAGATCATGCGCGAAGACATGGCTGCTTATGATGCGGACCCCTCGCAATACACCCAGTCACTGGGCTGCTGGCACGGCTTCATCGCCCAGCAGAAGATGATTTCCATCAAGAAGCATTTCGGCACGACCAAGCGCAAATATCTCTATTTGTCGGGTTGGATGGTCGCGGCCTTGCGGTCGGAATTTGGCCCCCTGCCCGATCAGTCGATGCACGAAAAGACCAGCGTGCCTGCGCTGATTGAGGAACTCTACACGTTCCTGCGTCAAGCTGACTCGCGCGAACTTAACCTGCTGTTCCGCGATCTCGACAAGGCGCGCGCCGCTGGCGACGCCGCGCAAGAAGCAGCGATCATGGACAAGATTGAGAATTTCCAGACCCATGTCGTGCCGATCATCGCCGACATTGATGCCGGTTTCGGCAATGCCGAAGCGACCTATCTGCTGGCCAAAAAGATGATCGAAGCCGGGGCCTGCGCGCTTCAGATTGAAAACCAAGTGTCAGATGAAAAGCAGTGTGGCCACCAAGATGGCAAGGTGACCGTGCCGCATGAAGACTTCCTCGCCAAGGTCCGCGCTTGCCGCTACGCCTTTTTGGAATTGGGCGTTGAAGATGGCATCATCGTGACCCGCACTGACTCGCTGGGGGCGGGCCTGACCAAGCAGATCGCCGTGTCGAATGAGCCGGGCGATATTGGTGACCAGTATAACAGCTTCCTCGACTGCGAAGAAATTGATCCGTCAACGGCGCGCAACGGCGATGTTGTTCTGAACCGCAACGGCAAGCTGCTGCGTCCCAAGCGCCTGCCCTCCAACCTGTTCCAGTTCCGTCCCGGCACAGGTGAGGACCGGTGCGTGCTGGATTGCATCACGTCGCTGCAAAATGGCGCGGACCTGCTGTGGATCGAAACCGAAAAGCCCCATGTGGAACAAATTGCGGGCATGATGGACCGCGTTCGCGAAGTCTTCCCGAACGCAAAGCTGGTCTACAACAACTCGCCGTCTTTCAACTGGACGCTCAACTTCCGTCAGCAAGTTTATGATGCGATGGTGGCCGAAGGGCTGGATGTCTCGGCCTATGACCGGGCGGACCTGATGAATGCCAAATATGACGACACCGAACTTGGCATCGCCGCCGATAAGCGCATCCGCACCTTCCAAGCCGATGGCGCGAAGCGGGCCGGTATCTTCCATCACCTGATCACGTTGCCGACCTACCACACGGCGGCGCTGTCCACCGACAGCCTGGCGAAGGAGTATTTCGGTGATGCCGGGATGCTGGGGTATGTCGCGGGCGTTCAGCGCAAGGAAATCCGCGACGGGATTGCCTGTGTGAAGCACCAGAACATGTCGGGGTCCGACATTGGCGACGACCATAAGGAATATTTCGCCGGTGAAGCTGCCCTGAAGGCGGGCGGCGCCCACAACACCATGAACCAGTTCAGCTAAGACGAAGAAAGGAGCGTCCGATGACCGAACCGTCCCGTTCCCGCGCCGTCCTCTCCACCGAGGACTTCGAACTGCTGCGTGAGGCTGTGGTCCACTATCTTGAAGTGGTGAAGGACAAGCCGGAATCGATCAAGTTCTCGCGCCTGTACCACCGGCTTGGCAGCGCGATGGGACGCCCGAGCTGAAACGCATTTTCCTGGGGAGGAAAAGGTGCCCGCTGGAGAGATCCGGCGGGCATTTTGCCATCAAGCCCCTTCCACGATGATCCCCCTAAGCAGGGGGTGTCCTGCGCCCCGCCCTGCGCTATAGACGCCGACATGACTACTGAACGCATCTGGACCGCCGCCCTTGCCGTCATTGGCGATGAAATCCTTTCCGGCCGAACGCAGGACAAGAATGTCAGCCAGATCGCCTTGTGGCTAAACTTGCAAGGCATTCGCCTGCGCGAAGTCCGCATCGTGCCCGATGTGGAGACCGAGATCGTCGATTGTGTCAACGCCTTGCGCGCCCGCTACGACTATGTGTTCACCACCGGTGGCATCGGCCCGACGCATGACGACATCACCGTGGACGCCATCGCCAAGGCCTTGGGCGTTGGCGTGGTGATCCATCCCGAAGCCAGCGCGATGCTGCACGCTTATTATGAAAAGCGCGGCGGGCTGACCGACGCTCGGCTGCGCATGGCCCGCGTCCCCGATGGCGCAGAACTGATCCCCAATCGTCTGTCCGGCGCGCCCGGCATTCGCCATGGCAACATCTTCATCATGGCGGGCGTCCCGCACATCACCGCCGGGATGTTGGATGCGCTGACAGGGACGCTGGAGGGCGGGAAGCCGCTTTTGTCCAAGACGGTTGGCTGCTGGGTCGCGGAAAGCGAAATCTCTGAAATGCTGGAAGCCGTGGAAAAGGCGCATGAGGGTTGCCAGATTGGCAGTTACCCCTTTTTCCGCGAAGGCAAAGTCGGGTCAAACTTCGTTATTCGCGCGGTTGATGCTGCAACACTGGACCAATGCGCCGAAGACCTTGCCCGCGCCCTGTCCGAGATTGGCCGGACCCCTGTGATGGGGGGCATTTAGACCTCGCCTGTTCGGGTTTTCTGCCCCGGATTAACCAAATAGCAGCCCCTCAGCCTTAGTCTCAGGGGATGCCGACGCGCCCCTATAGAGCAGACCGCCTTACCTTTGCCTTGGTCTTCGGGCTGAGCCTTGGCGCCGAACTGCTGCTGATCAATCGGAAGTTTGGCATTTTCAGCGGCGGCTTTGGCCAGCCATTGGCGCTGAAGTCGGCGGGAGACATCCTGCTCTTTCTGGCCGCATCAGCTTCTGCCCACATCATCGTTCTGGGCCTGCTCTATCTTGTCTTTGCGCGATTATTCCCAAGTCCAACCCAATGCATAGAACGCCTTTTCTCTTTTGCTTATTTGGGCGCTGGTGGGTTTTTGGCCGCCTTGAGCATCCGGCTGGAGCTGATCCGCTATTTCAGCGACGCCGTGAGTTTCCAGCTGTTCCAAAATCTGGGCGGCGGGAGCATCGTGACCGCTTTTCTTTATGCCGGTCAGGAAAGCATGGCACCCCTGTCCATCGGCATTGTGGCGATTGTGACATACGCAATCGGGCTGTCTCGGCTGCGCCGACAGCCGAGGCACAGACGCCCCCACAGTCCGAAACTGACCATGACGGCATCCACCTGCCTCCTGATGGGCGCCGCGACCCTTGGATTATGCTTTGCAGCCAATCAGGATCCCGCGACCCGGGGCGCGGCGGGACGGATGACCGCTTTTGCCAGCATGACTGCCCTGCTGCACGAGGCGACCGATTTTGACCGGGATGGCTATAGCCTGTTTTCCAGTCAGATTGACCGCCAACCCTTTGATCCAATCCGCCATCCTTATGCGTTGGATGTGCCGGGCAATGGCCTTGATGAAGATGGACTGGCCGGCGATCTGAAGGACAACAGGATCCTCGCAACGCGGGGGTTGCCGCCCTTGCCGAACAAAAAGCGCCACCTTGTTCTAATCGTTTTGGAAAGCACGCGATTTGATGCTTTAGGTAAAGTTATCAACGGCCGGCCCGTGATGCCCAATCTGGAAAGCCTCGCCCGCCAAGGGTCCAGCTTTCCCAACGCTTATAGCCATGTTGGCTTTACCACCCCATCCGTTACCAGCCTGCTGACCGGCACACTGACGCCCTTGCCGGGCGACCCATCGCTTTATTGCGATCTGCGCCAGGCCGGATATCGCGTTGGGGTCTTTTCCACGATGGATGAAAATTTTGGCGGGATTGCCGATATGACCGGGTCCCGGCGGTGCGCGGATGTCTTCTTCGACGCCCGGCGCCTGCACGACGAACGTGCCTTTGCCTTTGCGTCAACGGGTTCACTGGTGGTGGATGAGTCGAAGTTGTTCGCGCATTTCGCTGCGGCTTATGGCCATCGCGCCAATTGGCAGCAGCCCAATTTTATCTATTTCAACTTTCAGTCGCCGCACTTTCCCTATTTCCATCCCGGGATGTTCCGGCGCCTTATCCAACGCCCCTTGGCGCGGGATGAGATAGCGCCGGAACGGCGTCCCGATCTGGTGCCGACCTATTATAATGCCGTGGCCTATGCCGATCACTGGATCGGCAAAG
>JAHEGQ010000198.1:0-3314 GCA_024645025.1 Sphingomonadaceae bacterium | reverse complement strand
CGCAGACCATGGGGAATCTTTATTCGAAAACGACTTTTTGGGTCATGGTTTCCGGATTAACGACACCCAGCTGCATATCCCGCTGGTTTTCAGCCAAGCAGGCCTTGCCCAACCGCAACCCGTGGGACTGGAGGATATTCGCTGGCTGATCAGCGATGCCTTGGCGCGCCGCAAACCGCACCGCAAGACCAGCCCCAGCTTTCACTATATTGGCGATATCGACCACCCCAGTCTGATCGGCCACCGAGAAGCGACGGGCGGATTTACGATCTTTGACTTTGACGATCGATCGGTGCGGTTCAGCGAAGAGGGCGCCCGGCACCCCTATGATGCCCTGCCCGCCGATAGCGTTTCGCGCGCGCGCGCCGATGCCCTGATCCGGGATTGGGAGCGCCGCCGATGGGCCGCCCATGTCGCGCGCTTACGTCATGCGCTCAAACCGGTAAGCTTGGGCCTGATGGCTTCACCCGCCAGAGGATCGCCAAAGCCGTTGCCGAAATAACGGCCGCGACCGCAAAGGATGCGCCCCAGAAATGGATGGGGGCAGCATCGCTGGTAAAATAGGCCAGCAGGGGGTTGAACAGCGACGGCGCGATGATCGAACCCATGGCCATCAGGCTGGACGCAAAGCCTTGAATTTCGCCCTGCGTCTCGGCAGTGGCACGGCTGGACATCATCGCCGTCAAGGTTGGGTGCACAAGGCTCTGGAACACCATCGGCGCGATCAGGAGAAGCGCGAGCCAGCCATAAGGCACGACAGCATAGGCCGCAAAGCACATCGTCCCGATGGCCATGCCCAGCATCGCCACCTGTCTCTCCCCCAACCGCCGCACCAGTCGCCCGGTGGCGAACGTCTGCACCAGCGCCATCCCAAGCCCGACCCCCGCAAGGGACAGGCCCACCATGCCCGCCGACCAGCCAAAACGGCCATAAGTGTAGAAGTTCCACGTCATCGGATAGATCAGCGCGGCCACCTGCCACAGCATATAGACGACAGCGATGGGCAGGATGCCCGGCAGCTTCCTGACATTTAGCAGCGAGCCAACCGGATTGGCCCGACGCCAATCAAAGGCCCGACGATTGTCACGCGCCAAGGTTTCAGGAAAGACGATCAGCCCATAGATGAAGTTCGCCAGCGCCAGCGCCGCGGCCGCGAAAAAGGGCACGCGGTGGCCAAATTCCCCAAGCAATCCGCCAATCACCGGGCCAATGACAAAGCCAATGCCAAAGGCCGCCCCGATATAGCCAAATAATCTTGGCCGCGCCTCTGGCGGCGCAAGGTCCGCAATCGCCGATTGCGCCGGGCCATTGGACGCCCCGAAAATACCAGACAAGAACCGCCCCACATAAAGCCAGCCCAAGGTGGGCGCAAAAGCGAGCACCAGAAAATCTGCGGCAAATCCAAAAAGAGATCCAAGCAACACGGGCCGCCGGCCAAAACGATCCGACAAATTGCCCGCGAGCGGGCCACAAACAAACTGGGTTGCGGCATAAAGGAGAGACAGCGATCCACCAATCGCCGTTGCCGCCGAAAGGGACGCATGGCCCAATTGCATCACAAGCGCCGGCATCACCGGGACGATAATCCCAAAGCCAATGGCGTTGATCAAAATGGTTCCAAGAAGAAAGCGGAGTGCAGGCGGCATGGCGCCCCCTTAAGCGGTTCCGCCCAGCCCCGCCACCCAAAAGCGGAAACCAGGGCGGCTTGAGGAAGATCTTGCAAGGAGCAGCCCATCAGGCCGGCAGAAAGCCATAGCGAAACACCAAGGGCCGCAACTTCTCGCTTAAGGTTGCATAAGCGGCTTTGAACGGATCAAAATCGGTCAATTCCGTATCGCCATAGGCCTCCAAGGCTTTGCGAATTTGATACCAGCCCGCATCCGCACGATTGAGTTTATATTCATCCCTAATCTTGTGCGGAAAGCTGGTGGCGTGAAAACGCGACCAAAGCGCCCGCCCTTCCTCCAGCACCGCCTGTGCTTCGGGGGAGAAATCCATGCCCGCGATATAGCGCGCCATAAAATCACTCTCAAACCGGGCTGTTGCACCAACTTCTTGTTCAGTGAAGGGAATAAAATGATTGGTCAGCGACCAATCCCGCCCGTTCCAACGCAGCCCATCCGCCCCAGCGGTCAAATTGCTGCCATTGAACAGCATCCAGACAAGGCAATCCGATTTAAACTCATCCGGCAAAGGCTGAGAGGGTTGGAGGAATTGATCGCGGTCGTTGAGCCAAGTCGGTTTGATGAGACGGCGGACAGAAAAGACGATGGCGGCCTGCCAGAGGTTTTCTCTTTTCAGATAAAATCCATTACCGCCGCCATAAGGCGATGAAAACAGGACGGTTTGCTGCCCAGCGTGCTGAAGGTCATTGACGCCACAATACATGTAAGCAACCGCGTCATCTGACCACTTTGAAACCCTCGCTCGACCGGGGGTCGGAGAAATGGCATTTTTGAGTGGAATGGCCAACGTGTCGTTAGCCCGCGGTCGGCTTATCCAAACGTTTAAGAGGCGGCTATTCGCCGCGGTAACGAAACGCTTTTGGTCAACCAGTTGGCCATCTTTATCCAGAGCATCGACAGCAATTTCAGTGATGGGAACACAGACATCACAGCTTCGCCAGATTAAAAAGCCAATCGGGAAATCACCCTTCAGTCCTTCAAATGCCTTACTGTGCAACACAAAGCCATCCAGAAAATGGGCGTTCCATTTTTTACGAAAATCGGCAAAATTCGGGGCATTCAGATATTTAAGCTTGCTGAATACAGCCAATGTGGCGTCCGGTATTTCGTGTAAAATACGCACTAAAAATTGGGTGAACAATTCGTTGCTAGCGCGTCCATAACCGGCCATCATTACGGCAGCAAATCGGGTTTTCGCCACGCCAGTTTTGTTTTTTGCGCCTGCGCCTTTGGCAATGTTGTCAGCGTTTGTGGCTTCGGCATAAGGCGGGTTGATCAGCACCAAGATCGGCTTCGCATCCGCCTTCCCAGATTTTGCATCGGCCATCGCCTCCCGCAGGGCAGGCGGCACTTTATCGGTGATGGAATAGTCAATCTCACCAAAATCAGTCACATCATCATTCAGATAATCATATTGGAAAATCTCCGCCCCGGCGAAGCGCGGGTTGCCGCGCATGATCGTGACATCGGCCTGATCCAGCGTGGACATAAACACATTGCGCATATTGCTGTGCTTGGCTTCCAAATTGCCAACGCCCGCGCACATATCCCATACGATATATTTGTGCTGCCAATCCGCGCCCAAAGTGGCGGCCAATTGATCATAGGCTTTGTCGACGATGTGAAGCG
>JAHEGQ010000182.1:524-2868 GCA_024645025.1 Sphingomonadaceae bacterium | reverse complement strand
CGCGTGAAGGTCGAATATTTGTTGTCGATATAGCCGCCACGGTGATCGGCATAGGCGACCGCACGAATGGCGAGCTTGTCTTCGATGATCGGCAGGTTGACCATGGCATTGAACGACCCGTTCGCCGCGCCGCCAACGGTGCCGCCGAAGCTGCCTTCAATCCGGCCTTCAAACTTGTCAGCCTTCGGCTTGTTGGTGATGTAACGCACCACACCAGCCTGCGCACCACCGCCGAACAGCGTGCCCTGCGGACCTTCGAGGACTTCGACGCGCTCAATATCGGCAGCATAGACGTCGGCGTTGCGCGCCGGGAACTGCATCGACTGGTCGTCAAGGTAAAGGGCAACGTTCGGGAAGCCGCTGATCGTTGCAGAAGACTGGTTACCAGCAAAGCCAGCCGACAGGCCGCGCATGAAGATCGCGCCGCTGCCCGGGCCGTTATTGCCGAAGGTCACGTTTGGCGTGTACTTCACCAGATCGTTGAAGGTCGTCACGTTCAGACGGCTCAGCGTTTCGGTGCTGAACGCTTGCAGCGTCATCGGCACGTCTTGGATCGACTGGTCGCGACGGGTTGCCGTCACGATGATGTCGGCATTGCCGCTGTCATCCCGCGATGCGGCGCTTTCCTGAGCGAAGGCTGGGGCGCTTCCGGCCCCCATAGCTGCGAGCACAATTGCCGCAGTAGATATTTTTAGCGCTGTTTTCAAAACTTATCTCCCCACTTGATTATCCTGTTTTTCCACCAAACCGGCAGAAATCCATTCTTTTTTAAACTTTACATCACACGGTGGATTCCACCCATGAAAGTCACAATTGAGCAATTTTTTTGCTCTGGTAAATTAAATTACACCGCCAATCACAACTTCTACATCCCCAAATTAGAAGGCCTTATGTAGGGTGCTCCCAATTGGAAAATGTGGGTTTGCGCGGCATGGCCCCAGAAAACAAGCTGATTTTGGGGAGTGCGGACATGAAGCAGGCTGCAGACTATGTTCTTTTGATTGCAAGTGTGGACCGCAAGGGCATTGTGGCGGCGGTTGCCAATTCGATCGTTAGCCAAGACTGCAACATCGTCGAAAGCGCGCAATTTCAGGATTGCGATAGCGGTCGGTTTTTCATGCGCATCGCCATTTCGTGCCCCCCTGGCTTCACCGCTGACAGGTTTTCCGAGGCGTTCAAGCCCGTTGCAACCGCCTTTGAACTAGATTGGAGCATTCAGGATCTGAGGCGCAAGCTACGGGCCATGATCATGATCAGCCAAGGGGGCCACTGTCTCAACGACCTGCTCTATCGCGCCTCGACGAACCGATTGCCGATTGAGATTACCAGCGTCGTGTCCAATCACACGACCTGGCAGCGGCGTGTGGAACATGAAGGCCTGCCCTTCCATCATCTGCCGATCTCACCCGAAAATAAGGCAGAGCAAGAGGCCAAGCTGTTGCAAATGGTCGACGATCAGCAAGTCGATCTGGTGATCTTGGCGCGTTATATGCAGGTGCTGTCGGATCAGGTGTGCCGAAAGCTGGATGGCCGGGTGATCAATATCCACCACAGCTTCCTGCTCGGTTTCAAGGGCGCCAAGCCCTATCATCGCGCGCATGAGCGCGGGGTAAAGATGGTTGGCGCGACCGCCCACTACGTCACCCCGGATCTGGACGAAGGCCCCATTATCGCGCAGGACGTGTCCATCGTGGACCATGCGGATACCGTAGAAGACCTGATTGCGCAGGGGCAGGATACCGAAAGCCGGGTTCTGGCGCGGGCCGTCAAGCTCCATCTGGAACATCGCGTGATGCTGAACGGGAACCGCACGGTCGTCTTTAAATAAGGTGAAGGGAACAGCGCAGGCGATGTCAGAGCCGGATCTTTATGCCGCCTTGGATCGGTTGGGACTTGCTTGGTCCGTCCATGAGCATGACGCCGTGTTCACGGTGGAGGAAAGCGCCGCCTTGCATCGCCAAATTGCGGGGCTGCACACCAAGAACCTGTTTCTCAAGGATGCCGGGGGGCAGTTTTGGCTGGTGACGGCGCCGCACGATGCGCGCGTCGACCTGAAGGCGCTGCCGGGGGTTATCGGGTCCAAAAAGCTCAGCTTTGGCAAGGCCGAGGATATGGAACGTCTTTTGGGCGTGACGCCGGGCGCCGTCACGCCACTAGCCGCGATGAACGATCACGATTTGGCGGTGCGGGTGGTTCTGGACCGCCGTCTGGCCGAGGGAGCATGCGTGAACATTCACCCGCTGCGCAACACGGCAACGCTCGGCCTATCTGGCCCTGACCTGTTGGCGTTTCTGGCAGACTGCAACCATCCGGCGATGGTCGCCGATCTGCCCGCGCCTGCCGG
>JAHEGQ010000182.1:0-436 GCA_024645025.1 Sphingomonadaceae bacterium | reverse complement strand
CACCGCCGGCTTTGGCGCTGCACTGGGGGCCGCGCGTCAAGGCGCGCGGGTCCGGTTGGTGGAAGGGACCAGCAAAATTGGCGGCGTGATGTCCTTTTGCCCCGGCATGCCCTGGGGCGGCGGCTATCCCACGGGACGCAGCATTGGGGGCGTTTTTGGCGAACTGACCGATCATCTGCGCGCGATGCAGCCGCCCATGGCGGAGGTGCGACCCTCGACGCTGGAGAATTTCGGGCATGAAGTGATCTATGATCACGAAGCTGCCGTTTTTGCCATGTTCCAAATGCTGGAGGACGCCGGCGTTGACGTGCACCTCAACAGCTTTGTCGGCACGCCCCATTTGGCGGGGTCTCGCATCGAAAGCGTTGCCTGCACCGACCGGACGGGCCCGATGAGGATTGCGGCTGGGATGGTCATTGATTGTTCGGGCGATGGC
>JAHEGQ010000183.1 GCA_024645025.1 Sphingomonadaceae bacterium | reverse complement strand
AGGCGATGACGTTGACCGCCAGCCCACCCTGACTGGTTTCTTTATACTTGCTGGACATATCAAGGCCCGTCTGGCGCATCGTCTCGATCACCTGATCCAAGGATACCTTTGTCTGTTCATGGCTGTGAAGGGCGAGGCGCGCGGCATTGGCAGCTTTGACAGCGCCAATCGCATTTCGTTCAATGCAGGGAATTTGGACAAGACCGCCCACAGGATCGCAAGTGAGGCCTAGATTATGCTCCATCCCAATTTCGGCAGCGGCTGTGATCTGTTCGGCCGTTCCGCCCCAGACGGCAGCCAAACCCGCCGCCGCCATGGAACAAGCAACGCCGACTTCGCCCTGACATCCCATCTCCGCACCGGAAATCGACGCCCGCTGTTTATAGAGCAGGCCGATCGCACCCGCCGTGAGCATGAATTTTCGGGCGCGCGCGGTCGCATCCGCTGTATCGTAACAATAATGACGGAGCACGGCAGGAATGATGCCAGCCGCCCCATTGGTGGGCGCCGTCACAACCCGGCCACCGGCCGCATTCTCCTCATTCACCGCCATCGCATAAACATTAAGGCGATCAAGCAGGATTTCCGTTTCGTTGGGCGCGGTCTGGCTAACCAGCTTTTGCCAAAGCGCTGGCGCGCGGCGTCTGACATTCAAGCCACCCGGCAAAAGGCCCTCTGTCCTTAGTCCGCGATCGACGCAGGCAAACATTGCCTCAATCACGCGGTCAATCCCACTCAAGGCACTTTCCTGATCCCGCCAGACGGTTTCATTCGCAAGCACGATCTGCGAAATCTGGAGCTGGTGCGTTGCACATTGTGCCAAAAGCTCAGCCGCCGAGGTGAACGGGTAAGGCGTTTCAACCCGCCGATCGATCAAATCATCCGGGCTGGGCGACCGCAATTGCGCTTCGCTTGCGATAAATCCGCCCCCTGTCGAAAACCAGTTTTCATCCGCGATCACTGCGCCTGCTGCATCAAAGGCACGCAGACGCATACCATTTGGGTGCAGGTTTGGGACAATCTCACACGCAAGTTCCAGATCATGTCGGGGGTCAAAGGCAATGTCTTGCACGCCCAACAACATCAGTCGTCCCGACCGCGCGCTATGGAGCAACCCCGGGATTTGCTGTGGCTCAATCAGGTCCGGCTCTTGGCCCAAAAGGCCTAAAAGGCAGGCGTCGGGTGAGCCATGGCCAACCCCGGTCAGGGCAAGTGACCCTTGCAATTGCACATGGACGCGGGCCACGGCCGACAGCAGGTGCTTTCGCTCGATCGATTGCAAGAACCGCTTGGCGATGCGCATCGGGCCCACTGTGTGCGAACTGGACGGTCCGATGCCGATACGAAAAAGGTCCAAAATCGAAATCACGCCAAGTCAGGTCCTCGTCCAAATTATAGCACGCCCAGCGGTTCATCGCGTGTGACGCGGGGGATGGCTGCACCCTCTCAGCAGAAAGTGAAAGAAAAATATATATCCCGGCTGACATGGGCACTGTCCCCTTGGACTGGATGGCCCCTATCCTTTTCTTGGGGCAAGTGGCACCTTCCCTCTTGTGACCTTGGCGACACCCCTTCCCCAAGCCGGCCGACCAACAGGAGACGACACCATGACCGCCCAAGGACAATCTAGCCGCCTGAACTGGCTGGCACTGGCGTTGATCGGACTGGTGGTCCTGATCGGCCCCCTTGTCTTTGCCCAACAAATTGAAGATCTGGCCAATGCCGCTGTCGCCGCGGCACGCCACAGCCCCTTTCTGGTCGCGGGGTCGATCATCGCTGCGCTGGCATTGGATGTTTTCCTGCCAGTGCCCAACGGCGTCACCAACACCTTGGCAGGCGCGCTATTTGGCTTTTGGGGCGGCGTGGCGGTGATCTGGACAGGCTTAATGGCCGCAAGCCTTTTAGGTTATACGGTCGGTGCTTGGGCCGCAAAGCCACTGGCCCGCCGGATGCTGGGCGCAGCGGAATTGGACCGCGCCCATCGCTTCGCGCAGGGCTTGGGGCCTTTGGTGTTGATCCTGTCACGTCCCGTCCCCGTCTTTGCCGAGTTGGCGACGCTGGCCGCGGGCATGGCAGCGATGCCGCTGCGGCTGTTCCTGCTGCTGACGGGCTTGGCAAATCTGGTGGTTGCCGCCGTTTTCGCGGCGATTGGCGCGGCCGCCTTGGCCAACCAGTCGGGCGAACTGGCGATGGCGGGCGGTGTGTTGCTGCCGCTGCTGGCATGGCTGAGCTATCGCTGGTGGGCAGTCCGCGGGCGTTAAGGCCTCTGCGGATGCCCCCGCATCCCGCGCGATCGCCTCTGCCCAAGGGACTCCATTATGCAATCCGTCTGCGGCCTGTTACGAAGGCGGAACAAGATCGAGCTCCGCAACAACGGGGCAGGAGGAGGCAAGACATGGCCAGCATCATCGAAACCAGCATTCGAGCTGTCGTGACCAAAGGCGTTTTGAAGATCGCCGAATTCAATCGTGGTCGATTAAAACCGCCAGTGACGCCCCACCCCTTTTTGACGGGCCTCCACACACCGATGCAGGCAGAAAAGACGCTGACGGATCTGCGCGTCACCGGCACGCTGCCGACCGATCTGGATGGCCGCTATATCCGCATCGGCCCAAATCCAGCGACACCGCCCAACCCTGCCAGCTATCACTGGTTTTTGGGCGATGGCATGGTGCATGGCGTTCGCCTGCGGGGCGGCAAGGCAGAATGGTATCGCAATCGCTGGATCAAAAGCACGGCCGTCACCGCCGCGCTTGGCCTGCCCGATGCCCCCGGCCCCCGGAACGGGCGCAGCGACACCGTGAACACCAATGTGCTTGGCCATGCAGGGTCCACATGGGCGCTGGTTGAAGCCGGCAGCTACCCCGTGCGGATTAACGAGGATCTGGAAACCATCGCCCATGATCCGTTTGGCGGGACATTGAAGGGGGGTTTTTCCGCCCACCCGCATCTGGACCCGGACACCGGGGAGATGCACGCCATCTGTTATGAAGGGACCGATCAGAGCCGCATCCGCCATGTCGTTGTTGACCGCGATGGCAAGGTGATCCGGGAAGAGCCGATCCGTGTTCAGGATGGCCCCTCCATCCATGACTGCATGATCACCAAATCCTATGTCATCATCCTTGATCTGCCCGTCACCTTTTCGATGAAGCGGCTGATTGGCGGATTTGGCTTTCCCTATGAATGGAACCCAAAGCACAAGGCGCGGGTCGGGCTATTGCCCAAGCAGGGCGGCAATGAGGATGTGATCTGGTGCAATGTGGACCCCTGCTATGTGTTCCACCCTGCCAATGCCTATGAAACCGCGGATGGCCGCGTCATCTTTGATGCTGCGGTTCATGAAACCATGTTTGCCGAAAGCACTCAAGGGCCGGATTCGCATCGCACGCCCTTTGAACGCTGGACGATTGACCCGCGCACCCGCAGCGTTTCGCGCGCGGTGATCGATCCCGACAATCAGGAATTTCCAAGGCCCAATGAGGCGTATCTCGGCAAGCCCTATCGCTATGCCTATACGCTTGCCCTGCCGTCAGACCGCGACCCGGCCTTTGCCAGCAGCTCGCGCCTGTTCAAGCATGATTTGGAAAAGCGGACGCGGCAGGTGCATGATTTTGGGCTTGGCCGGGTGCCCGGCGAATTTGTTTTTGTCGCGCGCCAAAATGCCACCGCCGAAGATAGTGGCTGGCTGATGGGCTATGTCGTCAATGCAGACGCAGAAACCAGCGACCTTGTCATTCTGGATGCGCAGCGCTTTTCAGAGGCACCCCAAGCCATCGTCCACATCCCCCACCGTATCCCGCCCGGATTTCATGGCAACTGGGTGTCTGCGGCCTGATCTGAAGCAAGGCCAGGGGCTTGGGCCATTTTTCGGAAGGGGAAGGCCCAAGCCCTGTTACGGGTGGGACGATCAGGCCGCCACGCGCTCAATAACCATCGCGATGCCCTGCCCGCCACCAATGCACATGGTAATCAGGCCATAGCGGCCACCAATGCGGTGGAGTTCATACATCGTCTTGACTGTCAGGATCGCCCCTGTCGCGCCAATGGGATGGCCCAGCGAAATGCCCGAGCCATTGGGGTTGGTCTTGGCCGGATCAAACCCCAGTTCCTTCGCCACGCCGCACGCTTGGGCGGCAAAGGCTTCGTTGCTTTCGATCACATCGATCTGGTCAAGCGTCAGCCCGGCGCGGGCCAGCGCGACCGGCACGGCCTTCACAGGGCCAAGGCCCATCACGCCCGGTTCCACGCCGGCATGGCCCCAGGCGAGGATTTTCGCCATCGGCTTCAACCCATGTTTGGCAACGGCGTCGCCCGAGGCAAGGACAACTGCCGCCGCACCATCATTGATGCCGCTGGCATTGCCCGCTGTCACGGTGCCGTCCTTCTGGAAGACTGGACGCAGGCCGGCCATGGACTCAAGGCTGGCATCGGCCCGGACGTGCTCGTCCGTATCAAAAGCAACAACGCCCTTGCGCGACTTGATCTCCACCGGGATGATCTGGCCCTTGAAATAGCCTTGGGCAATCGCGTTTGCAGCGCGCTTATGGCTTTCCACGGCCAGCGCATCCTGCTCTTCGCGGCTCACATGGCAACGCGCCGCCACATTTTCAGCCGTCACGCCCATGTGAATATTCTCAAAGGGGTCATGCAGCGCGCCCAGCATCATGTCCTGCAGCGTCAGGTCGCCCATTTTCTGTCCGTTGCGGGTCGCTTCAACCACGCGCAACGCGCCCGACATCACTTCAGCACCCGCGCCAATCGCCACTTGCTGTTCGCCAAGGGCAATGCCTTGCGCAGCCGAAACAATCGCCTGAAGGCCAGAACCGCACAGCCGGTTGACGTTCATCGCCGGGGCCTCAATCGGCACACCCGCCGAAACCGCTGCGACGCGGCTGGCATACATATCCTTGGGTTGGGTCGGCACCACGGTGCCCAGCACCACGGCCTCAACATCGGCACCCGACAGGCCCGCGCGCGCAATGGCTTCCCGGATCACAATCGCGCCCAGCTCTGCGGGGCGGAAACCGGCAAGACTGCCGCCAAAAGTGCCAATCGCGGTGCGCGCACCGGCCACGATGAAAATATCGGTCATGAAGCTTCACCCTTCTTGCTCAGCCAAAATAATGGCCTCGCCCTAACAGGTTTGCGCCATGAATAAACCCGGCTCGGGCCTTTTGTCTGATTCAAGGGTTAGGTGTCAGGCGAGCCGGGCACGCGAATACCCGGCCCGGCGCCGATCAAAAACCGTCGACGCTTTTGCTGACAAGAATGTTGACCGACACGCGCCGGTTTTGCGCCTTGCCTTCAGGCGTGTCGTTGCTGGCCTGCGGATCTGCCGAGGCCATGCCGGTCGGCGTCAGCATCCGATAGGGCTTCCAGCGGCAAGCCTGTTGCAGATAATTGATGACAGTGCCCGCACGCTTTTCACTCAGCCGTTGGTTGGCCTCTTCATTGCCCGTTGAATCGGTATAACCGACAACCAGCAGCAGCGCGTTGTTGATCCCGTCCGCCGTCGCAGCAGCCGAACACAGATCAGCCTTGGCCTGATCCGTCAGCATTGCCTTGCCCGACGCAAAATAGACGTTGGTCGTGCTCTTGATGTTATAATTGTCGATGTCGCCCATCCGGCTGCGCAGTGCGGCGGTCGCCGCTTCCTGTTCGGCAAAGCGTTGTGCCGTGCCATTGCGGATCATCCGCGCGATCCTTAGGTCACTGCTCCGCAAGCTGATCTGATTGGCCACCAGCCCGTTATCCACCTGCCAGGTCTTGACCGTTACAGGCACGCCGTTGAGCAGCGCATCGACGTCCAACGTATCACGATCCAGTTCAAAGGGGCCTTTACGCCCTTTGATCACTGTCGCCGTCGTGAGGGTTAGCACCACGCTTTTGCCATCATTGGTGGCGATCTGCACGCGATCCCCCGACCGCGCATTGATGACGCCAACGACAACAGGGCCAGCAACCAAGGCATCAGCCGCGGTCCCCGTCACCGTAATCGGTGCTGCTGAATTCTGGGCCAATGAAGTCTGGGCCAAGGCACTGCACGGCAAGACCGCCACGCCCAAGACAAGCACCAAGGACAGGCCAGACCGCTTTACGATAATCATTCAACCATTCCTTCCGAACTGAAATCCTGCCTGCCCATGAGCCGAACAAACTTGCCAAAGCATGAATACAGGATTGAAAGGCTGAATAAGTGGCCCTGTAGCCGTCGGCAAGAGCAGGTCGGATTGGCTTAATCGCCCGGCATCATGGATTTCAGGACGCCGTCCTTGCGGATGAAATGGTGATACAGCGCAGCCAAGAGATGCCCAACGATCAAAGCGAGAAAGCCCCACGCCAAAACTTCGTGCCATTCGGCAAGCTGATCCGCGCGTTCCGGGTTGTGCGCGATAAGCGAGGGCAGCTGGATATCGAACAGCTTGAAGTGATGCGACCGCGCGCTGGACTGCGCCCAACCCAAGAGCGGCAACGCCAGCATCGCCCCATAAAGGCACAATTGACCCAACATTGACAGCCGGTGAAGCAGCGGCGTGGTGGGCACGACAGGTTCCCGTCCGACCCGCAGCCGCGTCACGGCGCGGACAATCACAAGCGCCAGAATGGACAGGCCAACCGATCGATGCAGGTCAAGCCAGAACTTGCGTTGATCGCCATCCTCTAGGCCCTCTCGATAGAGAACAGCGCTAAAGACAACAACAACAAGCAGCGCCGTTAGCCAGTGCAACGCCATGATCGAACGGTGGTGTTTCAATTTCTTCATCTCCCTAACGGCCGAAGGCCAAACCTCAATTAAGCTTATGGTTTTCGGGACTTTCCACAACGAAAAAATTTTTCGCCGGGCAACTGCGGATCATGACAACCAGCTCCGTCAACGCAGACAGTCAAAGTCTTAAGGCCTTCAATTTCGGGCCGAATTTAAAAAGGAATCCCATGCGCATCTTATCCGCGTTTTCCCAGCGCCTTTGGCAAATTGCCTTCGCGGCGGTGTGCCTTTTGGGCGGCGCCATGCCCGCCCACGCGTTGCCAAGCTATGCCCGTCAAACCGGCGAGCCCTGCACCTCGTGCCATGTCGGCGCCTTTGGTCCGCAGCTCACGCCGCATGGCCGCGCTTTCAAAATTGGTGGCTATAGCGACAGCAAGGACGACGCGTTTCGTGCGCCTTTATCGGGCATGCTGGTGGCCAACTGGACCCACACCAAGAAAGATCAGGCTGAAGCCCTGAGCGGTCATGATGGCACCAACAACAATGTCGCCTTGCAAGAAGCGTCTGTCTTTGTGGCGGGCAAGATTGCCCCGCATCTGGGAAGCTTCATCCAGACGACCTATTCCGAAATTGATCGCGCCACAGCCTTTGACCATGCTGATGTGCGCTATACCCGCACGCTGCAGGCCGCTGGCAAAGACCTGATCTTGGGCTTGGACGTCAACAACAACCCGACCGTGCAAGACCCGTTCAACACGGTCGGCGCGTGGTCCTTCCCCTATACAGCGTCAGACCTGACACCGGGTCATCTGACGGGCGCCTTCCTGACAGGCGGGCTGGAGCACCAGGTTCTCGGCACATCCGTTTATGCCTATTTTGACGACCATTTTTATGCGGAACTTGGGGGCTATCGGTCGCTTAAAGCCGGGACGCTCAAGACGCTGGGCATTGAAGATGAGGCGGGCCGTCTCAGCGGGACCGCTCCCTATTGGCGCTTGGCCTATACCCGCGACTGGAACCGTCAATCCGTCTCGCTTGGGGTGATCGGCATGAACGCATCAATCCACCCCGGGCGCGAAAATGGCCCGACCAATCACTATCACGACATCGGTATTGATGCGAGCTATCAGTATCTGGGTGACCGCAAGAATGTCTTCAGCGTCAACATTGCCCAGATCTGGGAACGCCAGACCCTCGACTATGCAGTCTTTGCAGAAGAAACCGACAAGGCGCATCAAAAGCTGAGACAGTTCAACGCAGATGTCAGCTGGTACCATAACAACAGCTATGGGTTGACAGCGGGCATCTTCCGGGTCTCTGGCACGCGCGACGAAATGCTCTTCACGCCCGAACCCGATGCCGGCAGCCGGACGGGAAGCCCGAACACCAGCGGCTATATTCTGCAAGCCGACTGGACGCCTTTTGGCAAGGAAAGCAGCTGGGCAGCCCCCTGGGCCAATTTGCGGCTGGGCGTCCAATATACTGGCTATTCCAAGTTCAACGGGGCCAAGACCGATTATGACGGCTCTGGTCGTAACGCATCGGACAACAACACCCTCATGCTGTTTTCCTGGCTGAGCTTTTAAGGAACCAACTTGTGAAAACTTTCTTCGCACTCGCTCCGGCCGTTTTGGCCGGGGCACTGCTGCTCTCCACCCAGGCTAATGCGGCCGATGCCGAGAACGGCGCCGACCTGTTTGATGCCTATTGCAGCGATTGCCATAGTGTTGCCGCCAAGGTGGCCAATCGCAAAGGGCCGTCACTGTATCGCATCGCGGGCCGCAAGGCGGGCACGATCGCCGGTTTCAAATACTCACCGGCCATGCTGGCATCGAATATTATTTGGAACGGGGCCTCGCTCAATGCCTATCTGGCCAATCCCAAAGCTGTGCTGCCGACCGGCATCATGAAGTTTAAGGGCATGCCGAAAGCCGATGAACGGGCGGATGTTATCGCCTATTTGGCAACCCTCAGGTAACCACCCGGCTATCGGGACTTGCCAGCCCGAACAGGATCGCGCATCACCCCTGATATGGGTGATGACGCGGGCCTGTCGGGCATTTTTAATGAGATAAGGCCGCGTCTCTACCGCCTGCTCGTTGCCCGCACGGGCGACAATCATTTGGCTGATGACCTGCTGCAAGACCTTTGGCTGCGTTTGCAGACGGCGCAGGTCGGGCCCGTGGCCAACCCCAGTGCTTATTTACACCGCATGGCGATGAACCTGGCCACGGACCATATCCGATCCCGCGCCCAACGGGCGGTGCGGGAAGAAAATTGGAGCAATGCCGAAACCGATATATCTGATGGCATTGCCCGAGACGGCACCCCAGATGCCGAGCGGGCGTTGATCGCCCGCGACGAGCTGAGCCGGGCGCTGAACGCCATCGCAGAAATGCCACCCCGCGCAGCGCAGATTTTCAGACTGCACCGCCTTGAAGGCGAAAGCCATACCGCAATTGCAGACCGGCTGGGCATTAGCCGCAGTGCCGTTGAGAAAAGCATGGCTGTCGCAGTGAAGCATCTGTTTTTAAGGCTGGGGACTGAGGCGGACGAGGATGCACATCGTCTTGGTATCGACCGCCGCAAATGGCGCGAAGGTAGCCAATCATGAAGTTGAGCCAGCACCAGAAGGCAGCGATCCAATGGCACGTCCAGCTGATGGCGGACGATGCCGATTGGGCGGCGTTCACCCTTTGGCTGGAAGCTGATCCAGCGCATCAACGGGCCTATGACGCCGTGGCTGCTGCCGATCGGGTAATTGATAACCAGCTCGCAGTCTTGCGCGCCCGATTGCCCGCAAATGATGTGGACGATCAAAGCGCCCCCGCACCAAAATGGCGGGCCGCGCGCCCGGCGTTGGCAGCGGGCCTTTTGGCGCTCTTGGGCGTTGCCGTGACATTGTGGCGCCCCGATGCACAAGCCCCTCAGTCTTTTGCGACGCGCAACGCGCCGCGCGAAATCGCCTTGGCTGACGGTGCCCGGATCATTTTGGATCGCAACAGCGCCCTGTTGTTAAACCGTGGCAAGATCAATGCCGTCACACTCACCAAAGGGGCCGCCTTCTTCATCGCGCCACCTGATCCAGCCCCGTCCTTTGACGTTCGGGTTGGGGCCTATCAGCTGCGCGATATTGGCACTCAGTTCACCCTTGGCCAAGCTGGAGACAAGATCCAGCTGCAGGTCGCTGATGGCGCGGTACGTTTGACCCCCCCGGGCAGTCGCGCGTTGCAAGTGCAGCGCGGCCAAGGGCTAGAAATCAGCGCACGCACCGCCCAGTCGCGGCTGTATAAAGTTCGGCCAAGCACGATTGGTCGCTGGCGCACCGGCCAACTGAGCTATGAGGAAACGCCGGTAACAGTCGTGATTTCGGATATTGCCCGGTCAAGTGGATTGACGGTTGAGGTTGATCCGCGCATTGCCGACCAACGCTTCACAGGCGTTTTGACCATTGGCGACGGGACGCGTCTTGTTTCGGATTTTTCAGACCTTACTGGATTTGTCGCAGATCGGCAGGGCCAGATCGTCCATCTACGGCCCCGCAATTAGCCTTGCCGCCGCGGCCCTTTACGCCGTCCCTCTGGCTGCCCGCCCGCCCAATGCTCTAATCCGCGTGCCCCAAGGCACCGTAGCAGAGGCGTTGGCATCGGTTGCGCGTCAGGCCAATGTTTCAATAGGGTATATCGGACGCCTGCCCCAGCAGCGTATTAAGGGGCAAAGCTTTACCAACGCGGCCGCTGCACTGACCCATATTGCGCAAGAAGCCGGGTTGGTGGTGCACTTGGTGGGTCCCGATCGATACCGGCTGGATCGCCCCGCGCGCGACGCTCAGCAGCATGCAACAATGCCAGCACAGGGCCTAAATACTGGTGATCGCCCGTCGGTGGCCCAGCAAGATATTGTCCCAGAGATCGTGGTCACGGGAACCAAGCGCACCGAAGCCTTATCGAAACTGCCCCTATCGATATCCGTCATCACACCAGATGCCCTGTATCATGGCCATGCTCTGCCCAATACGGTCGACGCCATCGCCAATGTCTCCAGCGTGACCAGCACCAATATGGGGCCGGGCCGCAACCGCATTTTTATTCGCGGTGTGGCGGACAGCGCGTTTAATGGCCCCACCCAATCAACCATTGGCCTGTATCTGGGCGAGGCCCGGCTGAATTTTGATAGCCCCGACCCAGACCTGCGCTTGGTTGATATTCAGCGGGTTGAAATCGTGAAGGGGCCTCAAGGACCGCTTTATGGATCGGGCGTTTTGGGCGGCGTCTATCGCATCATCCCCAACACGCCCAACGTCGCCGCCGGATCAGGCTTTGTCGAAACGGCACTAGGGGCAACCGACCATGGCGGGATTAACATCGCAGCGAGCGGCATGATCAATGCGCCGGTCAGCGACCGATTGGCGCTGCGGGGGGTCGCCTATGCCGAACGAAGCAGCGGCTGGATTGATGATCCGCTGCGCCATCGCACCGACATCAACGCCGTCCATGTTGAAGGTGGGCGATTGGCTACGCAATGGACGCCCGGCACCACCACCGTCGATGCGATATTTGCAGGGCAGTGGACCGATGCTGCCGATAGCCAATATGCAACGGCGAACCAGGGGCCCTATGCGCGGGCGACCCGCTTCGCCGAGCCGCATCACAGCAATTTGATCAGCGGGCAGATCCGGATCACCCAACCTATAGGCGATCTGGAAGCCGTTTTTTCCTCGACCTTGGTTGATCGGGGCATGGCGAACAATTTTGATGCAACCGATGCGGCCGCGCAATTGGGCGTGGTTATGCCGGCGGAAGACGCGTCACTGCGCTATCAAGAAGAGCGGGGACAAACCCTGTTGACCAACGAGCTGCGGCTGACCCGCCAGCAAGGACGGCTGCAATGGCTGTTCGGGGCGTTGCAATTGTCCAATCGCAGCACGCTGCGCTGGGCGTTGGATGGCGGATTAGATGCCCCGCCGGCGAATGATTACCGAAAATCCTATCACGAATTTGCCCTTTTCGGGGATGCGACTTTCAGGGTTACACCCCATCTGCGCCTCCATGCCGGCGGCCGCGTCTTTCAGGTCATCAACGAAGAATTGCATTCGCAGTCGCCCAAAGTTGAACGCAAGAGCAATTGGCGCGCCAACCCCAGCCTTGCCCTGTCCTGGGAGGTTGGTTCAGCCAGCCAGATCTGGCTGCGCTGGGCAGACGCAACCCGGCCCGGCGGACTCAACCCCGCCGCCACGCAGGCCCCCTTCACCTTTGCAGCCGACCAATTGTCGAGCCTTGAACTGGGCGGGCGCACAACGGGGCTGGAAGATCGGCTGACGCTGGAAGCCGCCGCCTATCAGCTGAATTGGCGCAATATTCAATCCGACATCCTGCTCAGCTCTGGCCTGATTGGGACACTCAACGTTGGGCACGCCCAAAATTACGGCGCAGAAGTTTCCGCCCGCTGGACCGAACCGCATTGGCTGGTGGCGGTGGCCGCAACCGCTCAGCTTGGCGAATTGGACAGCGCAACATCCCTGATCGGGCAAATCCCGGACGCGCGACTGCCGACCGTGCCCAAATTGCGGGGCCATATCCGCATTGAGGCTGATCTGCCCGGTGTGGCTGCATCGGTGCGCGGCGGCGTTACCTTGCAGTTGAACGGCCCGGCCCATCTCAGCTTTGACCCCCAGCTTGATCGCACCACATCGCCTTATGCGCTGGTCGGGGCCTTCGCCCGCTGGGCGTGGCAGGGCCTTGATTTTGCTCTGGTCGGCGACAATTTGTTCAACACCAAGGCGGACAGCTTTGCCTTTGGCAATCCCTTCTCGGTGCGCAGCACCGGCCAACGCACGCCGCTGCGCCCGCGGACGATCACGCTATCTGTGCGGCGCAGCTTTTGATGACAGGGGGCCGCGGCCATCCCCCGTCACCCGGCCGCTGCGTTCTAGCTTGCCCCATCCGACCCAAGGCCCCGATATGGCTTTGCCAATCGCCTTGAGGACAACGAAATACATGATCTGGCGATACACAAACCGCTGGGCAATCAGCAGCGCCGCAGGGAAGCGCGACACACGCGGTTCCAGCCGATAGGCGATCCAGCCGCAAATCAGATCAACACTGGCAAAGGCAACCCAATAAACCGCCATGCGCAGCACATCGCTTTGCGTCTGCGCCCAGCCATGGTCGTGAACGCGCATGGCCGTACCAATGACACTGATCAACAACGCCAAGTCGATCACGGGAGAAATAAGGGCAAAGCCGATTTGGAACAGCCAAGCCTGCGGCAGGCCGAGCAGCGCAAGGCCAAGCGGTTCGCCGGTCCGGAAAATCGACCGGTGCTTCCAAAGACATTGCAACGTCCCATAGGCCCATCGGAAACGCTGTTTCGATAAGGCAGCAAAACTTTCCGGCGCCTCGGTCCACGCCACAGCTTGCGTGTCAAGCGCGACCTGCCAGCCCTTGCGCTGGATAGCGATGGTCAAATCCTGATCTTCCGCCAGCGTATCGACGGGATAGCCCCCCACGTCGTCCAGCGCGGCGCGCCGCCATGCCCCGACCGCACCGGGGACAACGGTGACCGCATCAAACCGGGCCAATGCCCGACGCTCCAGATTTTGCGCCGTGACATATTCCACCCCTTGCCAACGGGTGACCAGGTTGACCTGATTGCCGACCATGGCATTGCCAGCCACCGCCCCGACCTGCGGGGCGTCAAACCAGCGGACAAGCCGCGCGATGGTTAATGGCTCAAACTGGGTATCGGCATCCAGCGCCACGACAAAATCGCCCTTGGCCAATTGCAACGCACGGTTCAAGGCGACCGCTTTGCCACTATTGGTCAGGCTCAGCAGCCGAACCCTTGGTTCATCGCGGAAAACCCTCTGGACAAGCGCGCTGGTCCCATCGGTTGAACCGTCATCCACAACGATGACCTCCAGCGCGACAGCCTCGCTTGCCAAAACCCGCGCAACCGACGCCTCGATAACGCGCGCTTCGTTGAACGCCGGGATGATGACTGTGACAAAAGGATTGTTCGCTGGCAGGGGCGGTGCAGCGGCACCTGCCCGTCGGCCAGTCCACGCAAGGCCCGCCATCAAAATGGCGCGGGCAAGGCCCAACGCAATCGCCACGACGAACAACCATTTCAGGATCACCGCGCCCGCCGCTAGCACCATGAAGATGGCGGTATCAGCCCGCACAGCCAAAAGATCGCTGCCCTTAACCACCGGCATCACAGCTTGCGGCGGCAGTTTTGCCAGTTCCGAAACGGGGACGATCTTCAGCCCCCGCGCCCGAATGGCGTCGATCAGCTTGGGCAGGGCGGCCACGGTCTGCGCACGGTTGCCGCCGCCATCGTGAAGGAGAATAATCTGGGCCGAATGGGTGTCA
>JAHEGQ010000178.1 GCA_024645025.1 Sphingomonadaceae bacterium | reverse complement strand
GAAATGATCATCGATCCGGTGTGCTCGCTCGCCTTTGAGGCAGAGGCAGAAGAGGGGGATCTGATGAAGCGCCCGCCGCGCCAATCTGCAACGCCACTTTTTTCACGCGGGCTATTGGGTTGGTCTGTGCTTCAGGGGCTTCTTGCAATGACGCTGGTTGTCAGCCTGACAGGCGTCCTTTGGCAGCGCGGCGAGGCTGTAGAGGCCATGCGGTCCGTCGCCTTTGTCGGATTGGTCTTGGCGACCTTCGCCCTTATCTTGGTCAACCGCCGGTTCAGTTCCTCATTGGGATCGGCGTTGTTCCGTCACAATGCCGCGCTTGCGGTCGTCGCGCTCAGCGTGTCCTTCGTTTTGCTGGCAACGCAAACGATCCCCAGCATTGCTTTGCTGTTCGGATTTTCTGTGGTGTCTCTGAGCTATCTGCTTTGGGTCGGCGGTTTGGCGGTCGCCTTATTCTTTGGTCTTGAAGCCTTAAAGCCCATCTGGCGGCGGCATTTGCAAGCCTGACGATCCGACGTTGGATGGATGGCTTGCGGCCAGTTTCTCTTGCTGCGCCAATTTGCGGCCTTGCGCGACCTCTAAAAGCTGGCTGGCCATGGCCCGCCACGCAATTTCAGAACGCAACGCGCGTTCCTTAACATTGTCCAGCAAGGAACCCGCCGCCTCTTGAGCGGCTTGCTCGGCCCGTTCGATAAGAAATTCATATGAAAGTGCCACGGGCGTTCGCTCCAGATACGAGGTCGGGGCAACAGGCGCCCCCGGTCGTCCCCTAACGGGCTCCCGAGGGCGCTCTGTCGATCAGTTGGCGCTGCTAAGATTGATCGCCGATTCCTTGCCGTTATTGCCGGTTTCGACGTCGTAGGACACGCGCTGGTCTTTGTTCAGAGTGCCCATGCCTGCAGCCTGAACGGCAGAAATATGCACGAAGCTGTCCTTGCCGCCATCATCGGGCTGAATAAAGCCATAGCCCTTGTCTTCGTTGAAGAATTTTACGGTTCCGATTGTCATAGTTGCTTCCTTTCAAGAAACATTATTGGCCGTCAGCATTTGCGGACGGGGTCGTGCGTCAAGTCGTTACTTGAAAGGATGTCGTCGTATTGCAGGCTTGGGAACGAAGGTCCCAATTCTGTGATCAATGCGTCGATACCCGCCGAACTTCAACGAGAGCAGGATACGGGGGCCAGCATGGGCTGGCCGGTGCTGGTCGCGGATGGTTTCCGCATCAGTCGATCATTGCAGCGACGAGCCGTTGCAATTCGACAGGGGACAGAAGGGCGCTAAAAGCCGGGCGCCGTTCCATAGATGGACGGCCTGCCTTGCTTTTGCGTGGCGAGAGTTTGTGGCGCTTGGTAGCGCCGGTATTCATGTAATTCATCTTATCCTTGCGGGCAGCGATGGGCTGTCCCCTTTTTGAAGTTAGGTTAGCGCCTGATCATACGCCGCCGGACAACGCCTGGCCCTTGGCCGGCTGTTCGCTCGCGATAGATAATCCGACCTTTGGTCAGATCGTAAGGCGTCATTTCCACGTGTACATGGTCTCCAACGACCGAGCGGATCCGGTGGCGGCGCATTTTACCGGCCGTATAAGCGATGATCCGATGCTCATTGTCGAGTGTCACGCCAAAGCGTCCATCGGGCAGAATCTCGTCGATCTGCCCTTCCACCGTCAAGAGTTCTTCCTTCGCCAAACCCATTCCTTGCGTACAAATAACCGTTCGTGCGCGGGCGTGTCCCGGCGCGAAGCCATGCTGAGAGAAAAGGAAAAAGGGGGCCGACGAAGCGGCTAACAAATTCCGTCGCAAACGACGATAGGCCTCTGTTATGTAGGGCAGGCGCAAGAAATTACAAGTCGAAACCCTGTTTTAGGCGTAATCGGTATCACGTCAGCCCGTTGGATGCCGATCATTCGCCGTCGCCAACAGCTGCTCAAACCGCCAGCTGGACCCGCACATCTCCTCCAGCCCCAGTTGCGCCTCCCAGCCAAGCTCGGCGCGCGCCTTGTCAGGGCTGGCATAGCAGGACGCGACATCGCCGGGCCGGCGTTCGGTGATCTGATAGGGGACGGTCACCCCATTCACCCGCTCAAAGGCCTGTACCATATCGAGTACCGAATAGCCTTGGCCCGTGCCAAGGTTCCATGTGGCAAGGGTTGGGTCCCCGTGCCGGATGGCGTCCAGTGCGGCCACATGGCCCGCTGCCAGATCGGTGACATGGATATAGTCCCTGACCCCCGTGCCATCGGGTGTTGGGTAATCCCCGCCAAAAACGGAGAGGTGCGGTAAACGCCCAGCTGCCACCCGGCTGATAAAGGGCATGAGGTTGTTGGGGATCCCATTGGGGTTTTCCCCAATCAAGCCGCTGGCATGCGCGCCCACAGGGTTGAAATAGCGCAGCACCGCAATCCGCCAATCCGGGTCTGCCGTGGCAATGTCCCCCAGCATCTCCTCAATCATCAGCTTGGTGCGGCCATAGGGATTGGTTGCAGAGGTTGGGTGCGCTTCATCAAGTGGCAGATATTTGGGATCACCATAGACGGTTGCGCTGGAGGAAAAGACCAGGGTCTTCACCTCACAGGTCGTCATCGCCTCAATCAGGCTCAGCGTGCCGCGCACATTATTGTCATAATAGAGCAGGGGCTTGGCCACCGCTTCACCCACGGCCTTCAACCCGGCAAAGTGGATAACAGCCTCGATGCCATGCGCGCGCAGCACCTGTTCCAGCGCATCGCGGTCGCGGATATCGCCCACGATCAGCGGGATCGCCTGACCCGTGATCGCCTCCAGCTTCTCCATCACCGCAGCACGGCTGTTCGACAAATTGTCGAAGCAGACAATCTGATGCTCCGCCGCCGCCAGCGCGACCGCCGTATGGCT
>JAHEGQ010000176.1 GCA_024645025.1 Sphingomonadaceae bacterium | reverse complement strand
ATGCACTGGAACAATTGGGCGTTGATACGCGGGTTCAGTCCGCGATCCAGATGGATCAGGTGTGTGAACCAGTTATCCGCAGGCGTGCGGAACGCCATATCGAAAAGGGCCGTGTGGTCATTTTTGCGGCAGGCGTTGGCAGTCCCTATTTCACGACTGATTCAGGGGCGGCGCTGCGCGCAGCAGAAATGAAATGCGATGCCTTGTTCAAAGGCACCAGCGTGGATGGGGTCTATGATGCCGATCCAAAGCAGGTGCCAAGTGCGACACGTTATGACCGCGTGGGCTTTGACACGGTTCTATCGGACAATTTGAAGGTGATGGACGCAAGCGCCGTCGCCTTGTGCCGTGACAATAATATTCCGATCGTTGTTTTTTCGATCCGTGAACCGGGCAATCTGGCCCGTGTGTTGGCGGGTGAAGGCACTGCAACGGTCGTTACCAACCAAGTTTAAGGGAGCAGGATCATGCCAGCCTATAACAAGGCCGATATCGAACGCCGAATGCACGGCGCAGTGGACTCGCTGAAGAGCGACCTCGGCGGCCTGCGCACGGGACGGGCGAATACGGCATTGCTCGACCCCATTCAGGTTGAAGTCTATGGCGCGATGATGCCGCTTAATCAGGTGGCAACCGTGTCCGCGCCTGAACCCCGGATGCTGTCTGTGCAAGTATGGGACAAGTCCAATGTCACGCCGGTGGAAAAGGCTATTCGGTCCGCAGGGCTGGGCATTAACCCCATGGTCGACGGCCAGAATATCCGCCTGCCAATTCCGGATATGACCGAAGAGCGCCGCAAGGAATTGGTCAAGCTGGCACATCAATATGCCGAAAAGGCCAAAATCGCAGCGCGCAACGTGCGCCGCGATGGCAACGACGCATTGAAGACCGACGAGAAGAAAAAAGAAATCAGTGAAGATGATCGCAAGCGTCTTGAGGCTGAGGTCCAAAAGATCACGGACAGCACGATTGCGGATATCGACGCTGCCTTGGCTGCCAAGGAAAAGGAAATCCTCGGCAAGTGACGGTGTCGTCGGCCACATTGGCCGCGGCGGGGGAGGGGGACGCAAAACCTCGTCACGTCGCGATCATCATGGACGGCAATGGTCGCTGGGCCAAAAGCCGAATGCTGCCCCGTATTGCCGGGCATCGTAAAGGCACAGAAGCCGCCAAGGCTGTCGTCCGGGGTGCGGTGGACCTCGGGCTCGACTATTTGACCCTGTATGCCTTTTCGACCGAAAACTGGCGGCGTCCGGCCGATGAAGTGAGTGACCTGATGGGCTTGCTGCGTCATTTTATTCGGCACGATATCGAAGAACTTGCCGATAATGGTGTGCGACTGAAGGTTATTGGGGATTACCAGAGGTTACAGCCAGACCTCGTCAAACTGATTGACGCGGCGATCCTAAAGACCAGCAACAATCGACGGACCACGTTGGTGATTGCGCTGAACTATGGCGCTCAAGCAGAAATCGCGCGCGCCGCACGCCTTTTGGCCGAAGCCGTTCAGGCGGGGCAGCTTGATCCAGCCGATATTACGCCCGAACAGGTTGAGGCGCAGCTTTACACGCAGGATATCCCGCCTCCGGATTTGTTGATCCGGACATCCGGAGAAAAACGCCTGTCCAACTTTCTGCTGTGGCAGGCCGCCTACGCGGAACTGATGTTTGTCGACACGCTGTGGCCCGATTTTGGCAAAGTGGATTTGGCGGCCGCCGTCCAAGCCTTTGCCGGGCGTGAACGGCGATTTGGGGGCCTATGAACCCGGAATTGATGCAACGCACGCTAGCAGGCGTATTCCTGATCGCCATTGCCGCGCTTGAGCTTTGGCTTGGCGGCAATGCGCTGTGGGTTCTCGCGACCCTAATCGGCCTGATCATGATCCGCGAATGGGCCCGCCTAACCTCGGCCGAAGCCAAGGTGCGTTTAGGCCAATATGCGATGTGTCTTCCCCTTGGATTGCTATCGCCGCTTGCTGCCGGCCCTGGCCTTGTATCTGCGATAGGTTTTGGGGCTGCCTTTATTGGACTGTTGCTCGTCACGCGTAACCTTTGGTTCGCCAGTGGCGCCATTTATATCGGGTTGCCGGTAACGGCCTTATTATGGCTGCGGGAACAGGACGCGGGGCTGCTTCTTGCCTTTTGGGGTCTCTCTCTGGTTTGGGCCACTGATATTGGGGCTTATTTTGCAGGGCGGACATTTGGCGGCCCAAAAATTGCGCCGCGGATCAGCCCTAATAAGACTTGGTCGGGGTTGATGGGCGGCATGGCTGGGGCGTTGCTGCTTGGCCTGTGTCTGGCGACTTTTGCCGGCCTTCCGATGCGGCTGGCAATGGCCAGCCCGGCGCTTGCCATCATGGCCCAAACAGGCGACTTTCTGGAAAGCTGGATGAAGCGGCGCGCCGGGGTTAAGGACAGTGGCAGCCTGATCCCGGGCCATGGCGGGGTTCTGGATCGGCTGGACGGGGTTGTAACCGCCCTGCCGATAGCGGCCTTGCTGGTGTGGATAGGGCTGCCTTCGGCATGACCAAATCAGTCTCTGTTCTGGGTATCACGGGTTCGATCGGCCAATCGACCTTGGATTTGCTGCGGCGGCAGCCGGACCAGTTTGACGTTCAGGCCCTGACAGCGCAGGTCAATGTGGACGGTCTTGCCGCGGCCGCGCGGGAAACAGGCGCACGTTTGGCAGTTATTGGTGATGAAACACTTTATGGGGCGCTCAAGCAGGCCTTGGCTGGCACATCCACCGAAGTCGCCGCAGGACGTCAGGCCGTAATCGATGCGGCCGCGCGACCGGCCGATTGGACCATGGCAGCGATTGTTGGCAATGCCGGACTGGAGCCCGTGATGGCGGCCATCGGGGCCGGGCGGACGA
>JAHEGQ010000172.1 GCA_024645025.1 Sphingomonadaceae bacterium | reverse complement strand
TGGTCGCCACCGCCGCTTGCCGGTTGACGACGGCCAGCCGATAATCCGGGTCGGTCACCATTTCCAGAAAAGCGCCGGCATGGGGATAGGCGGCGATAAAGGCCGCGTCCCAATGTTCGTCCGCAGGGCCGGTCACAACGGCTTCCAACTTGCCGCGCCACACAATCTGGCCGCCCACCCGTTCAAAAATGGGGCCGCTGGTGGTGCCATATTCCTCATAGGCTCTGGCGCCGGTCCAGCCTTTGTCCGCATGGTCGTGCCCTTGCGGATAAGCAGCGACGTCCCGAAAGCGGACAAGGTTCAACATATTGATTGGCGTGTCGCGCGGCAGCGATTTGAACAGGTCAAAGGCGGCGCGTGTCGGGTCAACATAGGTTTCGGTCATTGGGCCACATCCTCTCCGGCTGGGCAGGCCCCCTTATAGCGCCCCGTGATCCGCGCATGGAGGCGAATGGGTTCTTTATCCGCTTCGGGCATCGGGCCTTTAATCGTATCATAAGGCGTGCGCGGTTCCACGCGCACCACGGCATCAAGGGCAAAGCTGGTGCCGCTATAATTGCCATGCGCCACGATGAGCGTCCGGCCGGGCTTGTTGGGGCGGACACAGGCGATGACGGCATCCAGCGTCCCGCGATCCAGCGAAAAGCTCTCAAAATTACACTGGCCCGCCTCTTGCCCTGCAATCACAGGGGCATAGGGGCTGCGCGCATCATTGGCGGAAACGCACATCGACCCGGTCTGGATCTTGCCGCCCAATTTTTCCGCCACTGCCCGGTCTGCATCGGTCAGGGGTGTTTCATAGGCCGCAAAATCAACGGGATCAAAAACTTGGTCTGTCTGCCACAGGCCGGGGGAGAGCGCCGTCACCACCCGCGTCGGATGGCTGGCCGCAGAGGCCGCCGCGCTTTTGCCCGACTGCACCGGGTTGGGCGTCTTTTCACACGCCGCCAGCAACAGCAGAGCCACCAAGGTCAGGGATCGCAGGGTCATCCCCGCCTCCTGCCTTGATCGCGCTAAAACTGCAATCCCGCCTGCGACCAGCCGAAAGCCGGACGATCAGGCCGCCGCGGGCGCCGCCAGGAAGTTATAGGGGTCAATCCCCTTGGCATGATAATGCTGGTGCGCGCGGTGATATTGCGTGGGCGACCCGATGTTGAGGCGCTGGCGTGCCGCCTCCAAGGGTTCGGCCAGAAGCGCGCGGATGTCCTGTTCGAAAATCTTCTGCGCCACCTTGCCATGCCGCTGCGCCTGCGCGACGGCAGCATAAACGGGCGCATCCTTGCCAAAGCGGCGGCGCAATTCAAACGCCCCGGCCCATGCGATCAACAGGCTGCCCCAGGCGCGATCCTGCCCATAGGTAAAGCCCAGCGCGCATTGTTCCCCCAGTGCGTCGCGGCCATAGCCGGTCAGAATATGCAGCAGATCATGCGTGTCGCGCAGACGGTTGCCATACCATTGGATCTGATCCTGAAACACCGGACGGCCCCGGCGCATCTTTTCCGATTCCGCGACCAGTCCGGCCGCCGACAGCCCTTCGCGGCGCATAAACGCCACATAGGCATGGGCCACGCTGCCTTCCGGCAGCTTTAAAAGCGCGTCATGATCGTCGAGGATGACGGGCAAGAAGGGCTCGCTCTTCATCAGCGCCCGTCCCTTGGCGCTTTCGCAAAAGGCCTTGGCTTCTGCCCAAAAGGCCCGGCGCGGCAGCGCTTCAAAGATATGGAAAACCTGTTCGGTATCTTCCTTGTCGCGGATCAGATTGCGGAAATGCGCCATCGCCTTGAAAGGACGGAAGCGCATCTTTTCGCGCCGCGGATCGGAAAATTGAGTCGGTGTCATTCCCAAGACGTAATTTTAGCTGACACCAATGTCAATAAATCGCCGACCCATCCAAAAGCACTAAGCCGCACCATTGCCTGATGCGCGCGGCATCCCTAGGTTCGGCCCATGTCCCTTATCATCCGCACCACCCTAGACGAACCCGAAACCGGGCAAAATTTCGTGCCGCATCGTCCGGCGCGGCCGCCCAAGGCGGATGGCGGCAAGAAGTTCAAGATCGTCAGCGATTATGAACCGGCGGGCGACCAGCCCACCGCGATTGCCGAGCTGGTGTCCGGCATTGGGGAGGGGGAAAAGGATCAGGTGCTGCTGGGCGTCACCGGCTCGGGCAAGACCTTCACGATGGCGAAGGTGATCGAGGCGGTGCAGCGCCCTGCGCTTGTCCTTGCCCCCAATAAAATCCTCGCAGCGCAGCTTTATGGGGAGTTCAAAAACTTCTTCCCCGACAATGCGGTGGAATATTTCGTCAGCTATTACGATTATTACCAACCAGAGGCCTATGTCCCCCGGTCAGACACCTATATTGAGAAAGAAAGCTCGGTAAACGAAGCGATTGACCGGATGCGCCATTCCGCCACCCGTGCGCTTCTGGAACGGGACGATGTGCTGATCGTCGCGTCTGTTTCGTGCCTTTATGGCATTGGCTCGGTCGAGACCTATTCCGCGATGATCTTTGACCTCAAAAAGGGCCAGACCGTCGACCAGAGGGAGATTGTGAGGAAGCTCGTCGCCCTCCAGTACAAGCGAAACGATGCGGCCTTTGCGCGC
The DNA here is from genome assembly GCA_024645025.1 of Sphingomonadaceae bacterium. GTDB lineage: Bacteria > Pseudomonadota > Alphaproteobacteria > Sphingomonadales > Sphingomonadaceae > Aquisediminimonas. Next base: position 272 of record JAHEGQ010000172.1, on the reverse strand, counting down.
GGCAATTTCCGCGTGAAGGGCGATAATCTGGAAATCTTCCCCTCGCACTATGAAGACACCGCATGGCGCGTCAGCTTTTTTGGCGATGAGATTGAAGAGATTGTCGAATTTGATCCGCTGACCGGCAAGAAAGTCGCCAGCCTGGATTATGTCCGCGTCTATGCCAACAGCCACTATGTGACGCCCGGCCCCACGCTCAAACAAGCAATGGAGGCAATTAAATTTGAGCTTCAGGAACGCCTGAAAGAGCTGGTGGCCGAAGGCAAATTGCT
>JAHEGQ010000168.1 GCA_024645025.1 Sphingomonadaceae bacterium | reverse complement strand
CCGCACAAAAGCGCGATGGGGCCGCGCTGACCCGTTTCCTCCATTGGATGACGCTGGAAGCGCCCAAGGGCGGCCAGACCGAGCTTTCGGCTGCGGCCAAGCTGGAAGAATTCCGAAAGGCAACGGGTAAGCTGGTTGATCTGTCGTTCGACACGATTTCCGGGGCCGGGCCCAATGCTGCGATCTGCCATTACAAGGTGGATGAAGCCAGCAACCGCGCCGTTGATCCGAACAGCATCTATCTGGTCGATTCGGGGGGGCAGTATCTGGATGGCACAACCGACGTCACGCGCACGATCTGGATTGGTCCGGGCGCACCAACGGATGAAATGAAGGACCGCTTCACCCGAGTATTGAAGGGGCATATTGCCTTGTCCCGCGCCGTCTTTCCAGAAGGAACCCGCGGCAGTCAGCTGGATACGCTGGCGCGCCAATATCTGTGGGAAGCGGGCCTAGATTACGCGCATGGCACGGGCCACGGAGTCGGCGCCTTTCTGTCGGTCCATGAAGGGCCGCAGCGCATCGGCAAGGGTGCTGGTGGTCAGGCCGGGACCGATGAGGTGCTGGTGCCGGGCATGATCCTGTCCAACGAACCGGGCTATTACAAAGCGGGCGCCTATGGCATCCGCACGGAAAATCTTGTGCTGGTGGAAGAACGGGAGATTGACGGAGCAGAGGGGCGCTATCTTGGTTTTGAGAACCTGACCTTCGCGCCGATCGACCGGGCCTTGGTCGAGACAAGCCTCCTCACTCGTGACGAGCTGCGCTGGTGGGATGAGTATCATGCCAAAGTCTGGGAGATTGTTGGCCCGCAACTCGACGGCGATGCGCGGGACTGGCTGGCGCAAAGCTGCCAATCTTTGGGGTGAGACTCGCTTCCCTTAGCTTCTTGAAATGCCGTTTTGCGAAGCCTGTCGCAGTACGGCTTTGACGCGCACGGGTGTCGTCAGCCTTTGCCCGGGAGTGGGCCCTGCGGCGCGGGCTCTTCCTTGGGAGCCTTGCGTTTCTTCAGGTTGGCCCGCAGAGCTTCTGCAAGGCGGCGCGCGCGTTCAGGATCATTCTTGCTCATTTCAACCCCATTTGGCGCGATGTGCTTGACCCGTCCATAGCTTTTGTCCATAGGCGCGCGTCATCGTGGTCGCCCGACGGACGGGCCGATCCCGTCAATGGTCGCGCTGCTGTAGCTCAGTGGTAGAGCACTCCCTTGGTAAGGGAGAGGCCGCGAGTTCAATCCTCGCCAGCAGCACCATTGACCTTTGGTCCGCTTGACCCGCCGGACTAGCGTCGCCAAGACGCCTTTCATGCGTTTCTTTTCTGACAATGCCGCAAGTGTCCATCCCGATGTGATGGCGGCGATGGCGCGCGCCAACCATGTCGACACCGCTTATGATGGTGATGCGCTTAGCCAGTCGCTAGACCGCCTGATGTCCGACCTGTTTGAAACCGAGGTGACGGCCTTGTGGGTCGCAACCGGCACAGCAGCCAATGCGCTGGCCTTGGCCAGCCTGTGCCCGCCTTATGGCAGTGTTTTGTGCCACAATGACGCGCACATCCAGAATGACGAGTGCGGTGCGCCTGAGTTTTACACACATGGCGCGAAAATGTCTGTCATGCCGGGGGACGGCGCCAAGATCAGCGCGGAGACCCTGAAGGCGCAGCTCGCCGCAGCGCCCGGTGGCGTGCATTGGACGCAGCCTCACGCGCTCTCCATCACCAATGCGACGGAATATGGTCGGGTTTATACCCCAGCAGATGTCGCGGCATTGGGGGCGATTGCCAAGGCGCATGGCCTTGGATTCCATATGGATGGTGCGCGCTTTGCCAATGCCGTGGCGACGGTCGGTTGCGCGCCTGCGGATGTGACATGGCGGGCGGGTGTTGATGTCTTGTCCTTCGGTTTCACAAAGAACGGCGGGATGTCGGCTGAATGCCTGGTCTATTTTGACAAGGCAAAGGCCGCAGGCGTGGTGGAACGGCGCAAGCGCGCCGGGCATCTCTTGTCCAAGGGCCGCTATATGGCGGCGCAAATCATCGCGCTGGTCCAAAATGATGTCTGGCTGGCCAATGCGCGTGCGGCCAATGCCGGGGCACAAAAGCTGGCGGCCGCGTGCGGCCCCCGGTTGATCCAGCCGGTGGAAGCGAACGAAGTCTTTGCCCGGATGACGCCCGACGAGGTCGCTCGATTGCGGGCGGCAGGATTTGATTTTTACGATTGGGCGCAGGGCGAGGTGCGCTTCGTGGTCAGTTGGGATCAGCCCGAAGCTGAAATCGCGGCCTTTGCCGATGCGATCACCCGGCTGTGACGGACCATCCGCCCTCTTTCTTTGCGCCGCGCGTTCTGTTCCCCTTCATCCTTGTGACGTTGATCTGGGGATCGACCTGGTTTGTTATTCGCGGCCAGATTGCCGAAGTGCCGTCCAGCTGGTCGGTTACCTACCGCTTTTTGCTGGCCGGTCTGTTGATGTTGGGGGTTGCCGCCGTCAAAGGCCAACGCATCCGGTTTACAACGCCAGAGCTGGCCTATGCCGCGTTGATTGGTACCCTGCAGTTCACCTTTAATTTCAACCTTGTCTATGCGGCGGAACATCACATTACATCGGGGTTGGTCGCGGTTGTTTTTGCGCTGTTGGTTGTGCCCAATGCCATCCTCGCGCGGATATTTCTGGGCAATCGGTTCAGCAGTCGGTTTGTGCTGGGCTCAGCCTTGGCGCTGATCGGGGTGGCGCTGCTTTTTGTGCATGAGGTGCGTGCCGATCCCTCTTCCGCGCCGGACACCTTGCTGGGGGTGGGGCTAACGGTTTGCGCGGTGCTGACGGCGTCTGTCCCCAATGTGATGCAGGCATCGGCCCGCGCCCGCGCGCTGCCGATCATGAGCCTGTTGGGCTGGTCGATGCTGTTCGGAACTCTCGCCAATACTCTCTGGTCGCTATGGACCGTGGGCCCACCCATATGGGGGCACAGCTTGGGCTATGCGCTGGGATTGGCCTATTTGGGTGTGGCGGCGGGGGCGCTTACCTTCACGCTGTATTTTGGCCTGATCCGGGATATTGGCCCTGCCAAGGCCAGCTTTTCCAATGTGTTGATCCCGGTTATCGCGATGGCGATTTCGACGCTGTTCGAAGGCTATCACTGGGTGCCGCTGACCATGGCGGGCGGTGCCATCGTGATTTTGGGGATGGTGATTGCCCTTGCCCCGGCGCGGGACCTGTCAGCGGATGAGGGCGACCCGGCACGCCGCCAAGACTGATTGATAATCGGGGTAAAGCGGGGTCCAGCCTAAAACGCGCTTCGCCTTGCCATTGGCCACCCGCCGATTTTCCGCATAAAAAGCGCGTGCCATCGGGGAAAGCCCCGCCGCGTCCATCGATTGAACAGGCGGCGGCGCAAGGCCCAGCAGTGCTGCGCCCAGCTCAACCACTGCATTCTGGCTACAGGGAAGGTCGTCTGAGAGGTTGTAGACCCCCGCTGGCCCGGCAAAGCCGGCGATGACACCACGGCTGATATCGTCCACATGGACCCGGCTGAACACCTGATCGGGCAGATCAATCCGATGGGCCTTGCCCTCGATCAACCGTTCCAAGACCGAACGGCCAGGCCCATAAATGCCCGGCAGGCGAAAGACGCGCGCGCCCAGCGCCTGCCAGTCCTGATCGGCATCGTTGCGGTTGCTGCGCCGCCCTTTGATGGGGGCGGTTTCATCCACCCACGCCCCCCCGGTATCGCCATAGACGCCCGTCGAAGACAGGTAGCCGATCCACACCCCTGCCTTGGCCGCGGTGCGCAGATCGGTGCCATAGGCTTCTAGAACCGGATCGCCATCCGCCATGGGCGGGACGGATGACAGGATATGCGTTGCTTCAGCAAGACCCAGTCGAACCGAGGCTGCATCGTCAAAGCGCAGGCTTCCGGCAGACCCGGTAGACACGACCTGCCACCCCATAGCCGTGACATCCCGGGCGATCTGGCTGGCGGCATACCCTAGGCCGAAGATGAAAAGACAAGGCATGGCAACCCGATGCCCCGCTTTGCCCTTTGGTTCAACACCCCATCGCGCTTGCCTTGGCAAGGGGCGTTGCGCCCAGTAACTCCAAGGCGGTCCGGCGGACGTCATCGGCCAGATCTGGCCGGGCCAAGGCCAGTGCCAGCGTTGCCTCGACAAACCCCGCCTTGCTGCCGCAATCATACCGGCGACCCGCAAAAGGGACGGCGTGAAAGGGCTGCCGCCCGATGAGCTGCGCCATGGCATCTGTCAGCTGGATTTCGCCGCCTGCGCCGCGTTCTTGTCGGCCAAGAATCTGCATGACCTCTGGCTGGAGGATGTAGCGGCCAGAAACGATCAGATTGGATGGTGCGGCTTCGATGCGCGGCTTTTCGACAAGGCCGGTCACCTCTGTCAGCTTGCCCTTGCGCGCGCCCGGCGCGATGACGCCATAGCTGGACACCGCGTCGTGCGGCACCTCCAATACAGAGATCAGATTGCCGCCTACTTCTGCATAGGCGTCGACCATTTGCTTCAAGCAGCCGGTCTTGCCGACCATCAGCTCATCGGGAAGGATGACGGCAAAGGGTTCGTCACCCACCACCGCCCGCGCGCACCAGATGGCATGGCCTAGGCCCAAAGGAACTTGTTGACGGACGGTCAGCAAATTGCCGGGTTGGATGCGGGTCGGTGCCAGCGCGTCCAGCGCCTTTTGCCGATCCCGCATGGTGGTTTCCAGTTCAAAGGCCATGTCGAAATGCTCGACAATCGCGGTCTTGCCGCGCCCGGTGATGAAGACGAGCTGTTCAATGCCCGCTTCGCGCGCTTCATCGACGGCATATTGGATCAGCGGGCGGTCGATGATCGGCAGCATTTCTTTCGGCATCGCTTTGGTCGCGGGCAAAAAGCGGGTGCCAAGTCCGGCAACCGGAAACACGGCTTTGCGGATAGGCTTGGGTTTGGCCATCAGGAACCTCTTTTGACGATAGGGTGAAACAGGCCTTCCACCCGGCAGGAACCATGCCAACCCCAGAAAATGGCGGATTTGCGAGCGGCGTTTACGTGATTTTGCAAAATGCACAGGCGGCGTTTTGCATTCTGCAATGCGCATTTCCGGCGTTTTGCAAGAGAAGCGCGAGGCGACCTAGCGACGTTCAGTCAGCGAAACGGCTGTATTTTTGATGCTTTTTGTCCGGATAAGAAGGTTGGCACGGCGATTGCTGCAACAGGGCGCTGAAATCAGAGGCCATCATGACAATCGCCAAAAGCCTATCCCTGTTGTTGATCCCACTGGCACTGCTGGGCTGCGCCACCATGCCGCCGCCCCGCAACGTGCCGGGCGCGCAATATCAGCCCACGCAGCAGCTGGGCACTCATCATGCGGCCATCTGCTCAACGCCGCCGGTTCCTGCTGCGGTTTCGTCGCTGCGACAGGTCCCCGTGGCGGAGTTAACCGACGCGCCGGATCGCCTTGGCGCCGGGGATCGCCTGAAGCTGTCCGTTAGCGGCGATACCGATACATTGACAGGATCCTATGTTGTCAGTGCCAATGGCACGCTTGCCATCCAAGATCTTGGGACGGTCACCGCTGCCGGTCGCACGCGGGCAGAGGTGGAGGCTGATGTGCGGGATCGCCTGATCGCAGGCGGGCTTGTGCGCGATGTGGCTGGGAATGTGCGGCTTTCCCAAGCAGAAGTCGCGGGCGTGCGGGTGTCGGTTGAAGGCGCTGTTTTTCAGCCGGGCCTGGTGCGCGTGGGGGAACGCGTGACCACGGGCCAGGCGGGCACCAGCCCAATTCCCGCAAATGGGGATTATAATGTTGGGCGGACATTGGCCCTTGCCCTGCGGCAGGCCGGTGGGCTGCGCCCGGATGCGGCGGCCCAATCGGTCTATTTGGTGTGGGGCGACATCTATGCAGCGATGGATTTGAGCCCAGCCTTTACCGGCGGGCTGATGGTTGACCCACAGCTTGCGGCCGGTGACCGCATCTTCGTCCCTTCTGCCGGCTGCTTCCAGCCGGACCATGTTCGACCGACCAGCGTGACGGCGCCTGACATCCGTGTCTTTTTGTCCAACCTCTCGCGGCCCGCGACCTCGGGCCGGGACGGGGTCGGCATTCCCTATGGCACGCGCTTGCTGGACGGGCTTGTGATGGCGAACTGTGTCGGCGGATCGGCTATGAATGCCAGGCGTCAGGCGGTCTTGATTTCTCGCAATCCAGTGAACGGAAAATCTGTCGTCATCGCACGCTCGGTTGAAGGGCTGGTGCGGGAAGCTGGTCGAGACGATTGGAACCCCTATTTGCTGCCAGATGACGCGCTCGCCTGTTATGACAGCCGGGCCATGGCCTTGGTTGATGCGGTCAGCGTGGTTGGCAGCCTGTTGTCGCCCGCCATCTTGTTTGGCATCCGATGATGAGGGATCCATGGGGTGCGCCGCAGCCCCGAAGACTGGTGCGATTTTGGCGCGTGGTCCGCGAGGGGTTGCCTTCTGCGGGCCGCTACAAGCGCTATTTCCTGACCATCGCGCCCATCTTGATGGCGATCTATGGCCTGACGGGCGCCTATTTGCTGATGGTGCCCAAAAGCTATCGCAGCGAATTCAGCCTGATCTTACCCGGGTCTGGCATGGGAAGCTCGCTTAATCTTGAAACGATTGGGCAGGCGCAAACCGCTGCCAGCTCGGCCTTTTCCAGCCCAACGCTCAGCCCGACCGAAAACTATAAGCAGCTCTTGTCCGCCGATGTGACGTTGCGGGCAGCGGCTAGGCTGGCGCGGGAAAGCGAAGACGGCTTTCCCGGGCCGACGATCAAGCTGATCGATCAGACCAATCTGATTTTGGTGGCGATTTCCGGTCGTGATCCGAGGCAGGCCAAGGCGCGGGCCGACGCCTTGCGGCAGGCCTTTCTGGCCCAGCTCGATATCCTACGTGCTGACGAGGCAGCCAAGCGGGAGGCGTCTGACATCAAACACTTGGCCGCCTTGGCAGAGAAGGTGCGCGCCGCCCAGCGCCGACTGATCGCGTTTCAGGCAAGTCACGGCCTTGCCACGCTGGAACAGTTCAACTCCCGCATTGCCGCGGTTGATACGCTGCGCGAAAAGGAACGCGAGGTCCGGCTGCAGATGCAGCAGTATAAGGGAACGGCTGGGCAGCTGGCGGGTAATCTGCATAGCTCTCCGCGCGCGGCAGATATGGCGATGCGGCTGCGGGGGGACCCAGTCTTTCAGCAATTGGCCGCCCGTTACGCCGCCCTTCACGCCCAAGCGAGTGAGCAGAGCGGCACGCTTGGTCCCCGTCACGCAACGCTTGCCCAGACGCAGAGCGAACAGACGGCTGTGCGCAAGGCACTGCTACGCCGCGGCCGCGACATAACGGGATTGTCGGATACGGACATCCTTTCCCATGCCGACCTGCAATTGGCGGATGGCCGGACAAACCTGATGCAGGCGATGACGGTGAACGATGCGCAGGCTGCCGGTGCCCGCGCCACCCTGTCCGAAATCCGCAGCGACCTTGTCCATGCCCAAGCGCAATCCCCGGACCTTATCGCCCAGGCATCCGAACTGGCAGACTTGCAGCGCGACCACCGCATTGCCGAGGCTGTCTTTTCCTCGGCATTGGCGCGGATCGATACCAATAAGCTGGATCCTTTTGCCTCCTACCCGCTGGTGCAAACGCTGGCAGCACCCTCACTGCCGCGCGGTCCATCGAGCCCATCGCTCACGATCGCGCTGGCGGGGGCGATTGCGGCCACCTTCCTCACCTTCCTTGCCTTTGGACTCTTATGGCTGCGCCAACCGATCCTCGACCGCATCTTGCGGAAAGACTGATTACCCAAACAATCGGGGCGACCTGGATATTGTGGCTGGCGGGCGGGCTTTATCTTGCCGGCCCGGCGCTGGGTTGGATACTCGCGGTCCGCGCCGCGCGCGCTTATTATCTGGCGCCGGCCTTGCCAGAAGCAGAACGCCCCGCCCCCCTTCCGTCCGCCATATGGGCTTGGCTGGGCGGCATGACGGCCATGCTGATCATTCTGTTTGCTGGGCATTCCAATTTTCAATTGGGGACGGGGCAGACAATCAAATCTGCGATCGGCTGGGCCAAAGGCTGGGCGCTTATCGCGCTCTACCCGCTGGCAGGCTATGTTTTGCCGATCCGGCTGGCGGCGTTGTCCCGCGCCGTGTGCCGTTTGGGACGCCAGACGTTGTTCCTGCTGCCCATTTTTCTGGCCGCCCCCTTTGTTGGCTTGCCGGAAAAGCTGTGGGTGTCGCCGTTGAAGGTGTTGGGCGGATCTGGCGATGAATATTTCGCGGCCATTCTGTATACGTTGGAACCCGGTGTGGGCACGGCGCGCTGGCAGTTTTTTGCGCCATGGTCGCCCGCAGCTGGAATTGTTGCCGTGATCCATTTCTTGCTCGCGCGGATGGAACCCGACGCCAAATGGCGCTGGACGGGCTATACGGCCTCGGTCCTTATCGCCCTTTTGTCGCAAAGCCGGATGGCGCTGGTCGCACTCGCGGTCATTGTGCCGCTGGCGTGGCTTGCCGGCCAGTCGCGTCGACCAGCCTTGTGGTTTGGGCTGGCTGTTGTCGTCCTGCTCGGGTCATGGTTCGGGCCGCAATTGGTGGAGTTTGCGCAAAAGCTGGGCAATGACTTTTCAAGCGCGCGGGCCGATTCCTCGCGGGTGCGCGCGGCATTGGGGCGGATTGCAGTGGGCCGCTGGCAGCGCGAGGCCTTTTGGTTTGGCCATGGCATTGTGGAGCGGGGGCCGCATATGGTGGAATATATGCCGATTGGCAGCCACCATAGCTGGTACGGATTGCTGTATGTAAAGGGTTTGGCCGGCGTGATCGCGCTGGCCATCCCGATGGTCTGGACGCTGCTGGCGGCTATCCGCAAATCGGTGGAAGGCCGGGTTGGGCAATTGGGTCTGGCGATGTCGCTGACCTATTGGCTTTATAGTTTTGGCGAGAATCTGGAGGTGCTGACCTGTATCGCATGGCCCGCGCTGCTGGCGATCGGCATCGCGCTTCGGCCCAAGGCGTTGGGGTCAGGTTCGCCTCAGGCTCTGCCTGTCAGCTGAAGGATCAGGTCTGCCCATTGCTGATGTCGCATGGGCCCACACCCCTGCGTCGCTTTGCGCCCCGCACGCGCCATCGCCGCCAGTCGGGCTGGGGTCAGCGCGCCAAAGGCCCGTGCCACCGCGTCCGGATCCGAAAAGTCGATGATTAGCCCGGCATCGCCCACCTGTTCAGGCAAGCCATCCACATCGGATACCAAGATGGGCCGGCCCCCTTGCCGGGCCTCGTTCGCAACCTGCCCATAGGCTTCCCATCGGGACGGGATTGCGATGATGTCGCAGCCGCCCACAAAGGCGGCCACATCATCGATCTTGCCAGCAAAATGAATGCACGGCGTATCGCCCGCCAAGGCCCGCAACTGGGGCTCAAGGTCTCCATAACCGCCGATCACCAAATCCATGTCCGGCATGGCGCCAGCTCGATAGGCGGTGATCAATTGTTCGAACCCTTTGGCAGGGTGAAAGCGACCATAGGCTCCCAGTCGAAGTCGGCGCGTCGACTGAAAATCAGGCAAGGGTAGAGCGTCCAGACCCGGGTTCTCGGAATAAGGATAGATGACGTCCACCCGCTTATCCGGCAGTCGCGTTATCTCGCGCAGCCAACGCGCTTGCCCGTTGGATACACAGACGATGTGATCCACCAGACGCAGCGCGATCGATAACATGATCCGAAAGCGTCCGGGCGCCGCCACATTGGCGGCGGCCCAGCCGCGCGTATAGCTATGTTCGACATGAAGGATGCACGCTTTGGGATTGCGCCGCTTCAGGGATGCCAGGAAGACAAGTCGCCGCCAATTGGGCGGGAAATGGGTGATGATGATGTCGGCATCGATCCGGGGTGCCAGCAGGGTGTCGGGCGGCACGGCCAGCGTCGTCGCATCGGCGACCGCCTGCACCGGGGCTGAGGAAAAGACACCCAGCCCGCGCGATACGCCGCCCAGCGCAAAATCATCCAGCAGGTTGACGAGCCGGGGGCGGTTCATGCCACCAGCCTTCCGCCCGCCGCGATCCCGGCCAGTTTGGCGAACCGCTCTGTGCCCAGAACACGGCCCGTCAAGGCTGCCCCAAGCGTCACGAGTGTCTTGGCTGGTTCTTGCGTCAACGGATGCAGGCTGCTGGCCAGCCCCTCGCGCAGCAGCGCCAGCGCCATGCCATAATCGCCCAATTGCACCGCACGCCGCGCCAGATATCGCAGCTGATAAGCCCGTGCGCGCTTCACATATTTCAGTGTAAAAGCAGGGGCGTAGGCGGATAGCCGGGCAACCACGCTTTCCCAAGATTGATATTGTCGCACCACTTGCGAGGACAGGCCGCCGCCGCCAACCCGATATTCGGTTAACGCGGGCGGAATGCCCCCAAAGCCGACATCCCCGACCAAGGCCAGCCGCAGCCACATCTCAATATCTTCGGACTGGCGCAGCGATTCGTCGAAATAGCAGATGCGCTCTGGCTCCAGCGGGTGCGGGAAGGCCACAGCGTCCAGCGCTGCCCGCCGGATAACTGGGGCCGAGCCATTGCCAACGGGGTTGCGGCAGAAGATCTCCGCCGGGGTAATGCCATCCAGCTTGGGAGTCTGGGTCAGTCGCATCGGCTGCCCATTCAGGTCGATAAACCGTGATGGGGAGAAGCTGACACCGATGTCGGGATTATTGTCCAGATGGATGACGTGCAGCGCCAGTTTTTCTGGCAGCCAGCGATCATCCGAATCCAAAAAGGCGATATACCGCCCCTTGGCCGCGGCGATGCCTGTGTTGCGGGCGCCAGCAAGGCCGCGATTGGCCTGATGGATCAGCTGAAGCCGTGGATCGTCAAAGCATTTGCAGATCTCGACGCTGCGGTCGGTGCCGCCATCATCTATGATGAGCAGTTCGAAATCACCAAATGTCTGGTCAAGGACCGAGCGGATCGCCTCGGCGACATAGGCTTCGACGTGATAGACAGGCATGATGACGGACACACTAAGGGGCATAGCACTTCTCCCAACAGGAAATGGCTCAGGCAAAAATCTGGCGGCGGACCGCGCGGGGCAGGAAAGGGGCGAGCAAGACGCCCGCCAGCGTGCCGACCCCGCGGCGGCGATCTTCTAAAAAGGTCGTGGCGTCGCTGCGCAGGCCCGAAATCGCATAGGACAGGGCTTTGCTGGCCGACCCGCCCGATCGCAGCGTGCGGCGCGCCAGATACCGCGCATAAAGGGCTTCCAGCGCGGCGAGCGCGGGACCATCCAGATGGCGCTGCGCCACCCGCTGCCAACCAGCGCGCATGCGGTCCAGATCCATCGACAGACCATCCGGACTGAAGCGATAGCCGACAAGGACCGCGTCAATGCCGTCAATCTGTGCGCCAAGCGCAAGAAGCCGCGCCAGAAAATCCTGATCTTCAGCATGGGACAGGCTGATATCCAGCCCGCCCGCCCGCACAAACCAATCCCGCGTCACCATCAGGTTGGACATGGTGCAGACCGGGTTCTCGCCCAGTACGTCGATCAGCGCCAAAGACTGTCGGCCAAGGCTGGATGTTGTCCGGCAGGCGTCCAGCGTTTCGGCCTTTTGGGGCAAAAAGCCAATCTTGGCATAGCTTGCGGCCAGTTCAGGTGAGGCGTGGTGCAGCGTCAAATGGCGGGCGAGTTTATCGGGCGCCCAGATGTCATCTGCATCGATAAAAGCGATCAGGGGCGCTTTGCTCAAGTCAACACCCAGATTTCGGGCGCTTGAAACGCCGCCATTAGACCGCCCGATCAGTCGGATGCGCTCATCGCGCGCGGCATGGGCCAGAAGGCGGCTGAAGCTGTCATCGGTGGACCCGTCATCAATGATGACGATTTCGAACGCCCGAAAATTTTGATGGAAAAGGGAAGCAAGCGTTTGGTCGAGGGTTGCGGCCGCATTGTAGACCGGCATGACGACCGAAATGGCAGGATGGGTCATGCAAGTTGCTCCTGTTTGGAGGAGGAAAGGGGGCGTTGCAGCACCGGGGCAAGCGTATGGAGGGCTGCCAGACCGGCAGCCAGAACGGTGCCGGCAACCAGCCCGATGACGGCAAATTGCAGGCTGCCTGTCAGCGTTCCAAGATACAGCCCGCTCAACGCAAAGACGCAGCTCATCAGGCTTCGCCCGGCATCGGTGCGGACGCGCCCTTCGGCACGCAGCCAGTTGGCGGTCAGGATAGAAGCGAGCTGGCCAAAACCGGCCAAGCACAGGATGGCGATCAGCGGCGCGGCAAAGCGCCAGTGCGCGCCGAAGATCAGCGGTACATAATAAGGCGCCAGCAGCGATTGGGCGGCGATCAGCGGCACAAACAACGCGGTCCCGCCAAGTACGATCTTGCGCAGGACAAGTTGACGTGCAGGGCCTTTGGGTGCCGCACACAGCATCGGGAAAGAAACGGTGCCAAAGCCGCCCACCAGCGCGGTGATGATGCCAAGGCCCGCATTATAGGCGAAATAATAGGCACCAAGAGCAGAGCTGCCCATCGTGGCCGCTATGATGAGGTTATCCCCCTGCTGCCGCAAGGCGGTCAGCCCATCGGCAGCCAAAACACCGCCGCCATAGCGAACCATGCCGCGCCAACAGCTTTGCCCGGCATTTGGGTCAGGCTGCCAGGGGCGGTTGCGGCGGGTCATGAAAAGCCAGATCGGCGTCGTCAACAATTTGGGCAGGACGATGGACCAAGGGTCTGGCCAGATCAGCAATAAGGCCGCCGTCATCAGGTGATCGCTGACCGCCTGTGTGGCTGCGGTTCGGGCCAACCGGGTATTCAGGCCGTCACGCATGGCGAGGTAGCAAGATACCAACCCGGCCGGCATCAGCAGATAAACCGCGGATAGGGCAGCCAGCTTGGTTGCCGCCCCTGTTTGGCCAAAGGCGGCGTGGAGAAGCACGGCGATCCCCAACTGGATGACCACAAGCACCATAGACCATATCCAGAACAGGCGGTTCGCCGTGTTGCAGACGGCTGCGAGTTCGCCCTCATGCGCGGCAATGATCCGTTGGCCCACGCCAATGCTGCCCAGCACGCGCACAAGTTCAAACAGGGTCAGTGCCAGTGCGGCCTCCCCCACAATATTGGGCGCCAATTGTCGGGCAATGATAACGGTGGTGATCAGTCGGACGCCGCGATTGGCCAGCTCTGCACTGCCAAAGGCCCCAATTCCCCGCAACATCGGATCGGCAAGCCAGCCCCGCGCGCGGCGTAACAGCAAATCGGCAAATGGGGGCACAACAGGTTCCTTTGGCAAAGCAGGGGTGGGCCTGCTTCATCAAGGATCGTGCCAATCAGCTAAGATATTGAAGGGGAATGGCCCTGATGGTCTGCGACGCGTGTCCAGCGGGACTGGTTCGCAGTTTGGCGGTGCAAATTGCGAAGCAGCCGGCCCGCGCCTTGCAAGTTGCGAAACGGCGCGCGGTTCGCTTGCGCTCGGTAACCATCTAACCTGCTGACACGGCAAGCTGGCGCCGCTTTTGGCACAAGGGCTGCACCTGGCCCACCAGAGACAGTCTGGAGTAGCCCATGTTGTTGCAGAAAGAGTTTGCCGATCGCCCTGGAGAGCGGGCCTCGGCCGTGAAGCCGCCCCACCCGGCACCTATCCCCCGGTCATTCGCACCTGTGGCGGTCCCTGCCTTTAGTCCCAAGGCGACGACGTCGCTGTTCGGCCTCCAGCTTGTCAACGCAACAAGGGCCGATGCGGCAGGGGCCATTGTCGCGTTGGCAGATGCGCGCGCGCCCGCCACGCTGCAATTCGTCAATGCGCACTGCATCAACCTTGCGCTGCGCGACGCCGACTACCGTGCCGCGCTTGAGGACGCAGACCATTTATTGCCCGATGGCAGCGGGATTGCCACGGCTGCCCGCTTGGCGGGCCAGTCATTGGGAGAGAATCTGAACGGGACCGACCTGTTTCCCGAAATTTGCCGCCATGCAGCCGAGCGCGGCCACGCCATCCATCTTTTGGGCGGCAAGCCGGGTATCGCGGCGGGCGCTGCGAGTGCGATGCGGCACCTGCACCCAAATCTGAAGATTGCCGGCACACGTCATGGCTATTGGACCCCGGAAGAGGAGGATGCATTGATCGACGACATCAACGCCTCTGGGGCTGCCATCCTGATGGTTGGGCTTGGCGTGCCCTTGCAGGAAAAGTGGATTGCGCGGGTGCGGCATCGGCTAACGGCGCGCGTGGTGATCGGTGTGGGCGGGCTATTCGATTATTATTCTGGGGCCAT
>JAHEGQ010000292.1 GCA_024645025.1 Sphingomonadaceae bacterium | reverse complement strand
AGAGCGTTCCATTCAGCAAACAGCGCCTTGCCGTGGGGCATATGCCCGGCAGGGGCGCGCCAATCGGCCAGCCCTGCGTCCAACTCCGTCACCGTTTCCAGTGCATCGCCCACCACGGCCAGCGCCCGGTGTTTGACCGCATCGAACCGCGCCGCGTTGATCGAGATGAACTGCGCATCATGGGCAAAGGCCGTCCAAGACCCCGTGGTGAAATCCTGCAACCGCGTGCCGATGGCCACGATCACATCCGCCTCAGCCGCCAAAGCGTTGGCGCTGGTGGACCCAACGATGCCAATCGGGCCGCAATGCACGGCATGGTCATGGGTCAGACCGCCTTTGCCCGCGATGGTTTCCACCACCGGAATCCCACGCTTGGCGGCAAAATCGGCAACGGCATTTTCAGCACCGGAATAGCGCACGCCGCCGCCGGCAATGATCAGCGGCTTTTTCGCCGTTTTCAGCAGGGCCACCGCGCGGGCCAGCATATCGCGGTCGGCGCGCGGGCGTGGGATTGACCAGACGCGTTCCTCAAAGAACACCTCCGGGTAATCAAAGGCGATTTCCTGGGTGTCCTGCGGCAGCGCAATAAAGGCCGGACCGCAATCGGCGGGGTCCAGCATGGCGGCAATCGCTTGGGGCAAGGACTGAATGATCTGCGCCGGATGGGTGATGCGGTCCCAATAGCGGGTTACCGATTTGAAGGCGTCGTTTACCGTCACCGTCGGGTTGTTGAAATGTTCAACCTGTTGCAGCACAGGGTCAGGAAGCCGCGTGTTAAACGTATCGCCCGCAATCAGCAGCACCGGCAGGCGGTTGGCATGGGCCGTGCCCGCCGCCGTCACCATGTTCAAGGCACCCGGCCCGATGGACGAGGTGGCAACCATGATCTGGCGGCGGCGCTTCGCCTTGGCAAAGGCAATTGCCGCCAGCGCCATCGACTGTTCGTTCTGGCCGCGCCAAGTGGGCAACTGATCTTGCACTGCCTCCAGCGCTTCGGACAGGCAGGTCACGTTGCCATGACCGAAGATGCCGAACACCCCCGCAAACAGCGGCACGCGCGCGCCGTCGATCTCGGTGAACTGGTTGCACAGATAGCGCACCAAGGCCTGCGCCATCGTCAGCCGGATCGTGGTCCGACTCATCTCCACTTGGGCCATGTGATTTCCTCCCTTGAGCTTGGATGACAATTAGCAATCACATTGAATATTGACAATGATAATCTTCTGCAATGATAGTTGCCGAAAGAAATATCGACGGCCGTTTCGGGAGGATTCTGGATGATACGGATTGCTGTGCTTGGCTGTGGGCGCATTGGCGCGATGCATGCCTACAATATTTCGGCGCATCCGCGGGCAACTCTGGCGGCGGTTTTTGACATCAACGCAGCAGCTGCAACAACCGTTGCAGCCAAGACCGGCGCAAAGGTGCTCGACTCAGTCGCTGCCGTTCTGGCTGACGCCACGGTGGATGCGGTGTTGATTGCCACCGCCACCGACACCCACGCGGATATTCTGGAAGCCTGCATTGCCGCCGGAAAGCCGGTGCTCTGCGAAAAGCCGATTGATCTGAGCCTAGCGCGCGTCAACGCCTGTGCGGCGAAAATCGCAGGCAGCTCTGTGCCGATCCAACTGGGGTTTGTGCGCCGCTTTGACCCCGGCCACCGGGCCGTGCGCACCGCGATTGCGACGGGCGATATTGGCGAGTTGCATCAGGTAACCATCACCTCGCGCGATCCGGGGCTTGCGCCAGAGGCCTATCTGAAAGTGTCCGGCGGGATTTTCCGCGACATGACGATCCATGATTTCGACATGGCCCGCTTTATTCTGGGCGAAGAACCGGTGGAGGTTTCGGCCACCGCCTCGCGTCTTGTTGCCCCTGAATTGATGGCGCAGCTGGGGGATTATGACACCCTGACGGTGACGATGAAAACCGCCAGCGGCAAACAGGCGATCATCACCAACTCTCGCCAGTCGGTTTACGGTTATGACCAGCGGGTCGAGGCGTTAGGGACCAAGGGCATGGCGATCTCGGAAAACCGCCGCCCGCATGGCATGACCCTGCACACGGTCGACTTCACCGACCGCGCCGAACCGCTGCTGAACTTTTTCATCGAACGCTACCGCGAAGCGTTTGACGTTGAAATCGACGCCTTTGTCGATGCGATTGAAAAGGGCATCGCCCCGGAAGTTGGCTTTGAAGATGGGCGTCTGGCCTTGGTTCTGGCTGAAGCCGCGCTGAAATCGGTGGCCGAAGGCCGCGTCGTTCGCACCAGTGAGGTTGGCTAAGATGTATGAGAAGTTTGGCCTCTTCATTGACGGGCGTTGGACGGCGGCACTGAACGGCGCAACTGCGCCAGTGTTCAGCCCGGTGTCCGAGCGACCCTTGGGGCAGGTTCCAGTCGCATCTGTGGCAGATACCGAAGCCGCGATTGCCTCTGCCGCCGCAGGGTTTGCCGCATGGAAGGCAAAATCCGCCTTTGAACGCGCCGACGCATTGCACGCCATCGCCGACGAGATGAAACGCCGCACCGACGAGGCTGCGGCGATGATCAGCCTTGAAACCGGCAAACCCATTGCCCAAGCGGGCCGCGAATGGGGTCTGTCGATTGATCAGTTTCGCTGGTTCGCCGAAGAGGCCCGCCGCATCTACGGCCGCATTATCGAATCCCGTGTACCAGGCGGTAGGTTTGAGGTTCATCATGAACCCGTTGGCATTGCAGCCGCCTTTACCGCCTGGAATTTTCCCGCAGCGCTGATTGCGCGCAAGGTCGCTCCCGCCCTTGCCGCGGGCTGTTCCACCATCATCCGCCCCTCGTCTCAGACACCGGGCGTGGCGATGGTGATGGTTGACTGCTGCCGTGCCGGAACCCTACCGGCCGGCGCAGTCAACCTGGTTATTGGCCCGACCGACGCAACCTATGCGCCGATCATG
>JAHEGQ010000290.1 GCA_024645025.1 Sphingomonadaceae bacterium | reverse complement strand
CAACGCCCGCATAATAATGATATTCGTCCAGCCGGTCCTGCGTCGTTGCCAGACGGATATTGGTTACCTGCGAAAAGCCAACATTCAGACCGGTTTCAGCCTCAAGGCTGGGGTATAGCCCTACCGAATATTGGTGCAGCTTGCCCACCGAATAGCTGAGGTTGAACAAGGGCAAGAGGCCCGCTGCGTGCCAAGTGGAACCAGATGTCAGTTCCTTGCGTTCCAGCAGGACAACATCGCTCCACCCCATTTTCGCCAAGTGATAAAGCGTGCTGACGCCCACTACGCCGCCGCCGATGACTAATGCCCGTGCTGTCGATTTCATAATAGCGCTCTGACCATTTCTGATGTCTGTTGTATCGTCGCGCTATGTCAGCGCAAAGGCCAATCCGACAACAGGGTGCAGCCATGAACCCCATGTTATAAGATAATCTTATCTATTATATCAGTGAAAATGCAGATGTTACCTGCGCGATACCGGATCAGTCTGCGATCGTCAGTACGATCTTGCCGACATGGCGCTTGTCGAGAAAGGCGGCTTGGGCTGCGGCGATCTCAAACAGCGGATAGGTGGCGGCAATGGCGGGGCGGACCTCGCCCGCTTCGACATAGGCGATCAGGTTGGGAAAAACCTCTGGCTCCAGCACGGTGCAGCCGATCATCCTTAAGTCTTTCAGGTACAGCGTCCGCAGGTCCAACTCAAACCGCGGCCCGGCGATCGCGCCCGACACACCATAGCGTCCCCCGCGTTTCAGACTGTCCAGCAGATCGGGTACGCTAGGCCCACCCACCACGTCGACACAGGCGTCAATTGTTTCTGGTCCAAGGGCATGGCTGGCAACGGTGTCGCGCGACAGAACATGGTCTGCGCCCAAGCGGCGCACAGCTTCGGCCTTGCTGTCGGCGGCCAGCGCGATGACCTCAGCACCCCGGCGTTTCGCCAGCTGGACAGCGGCAGAGCCCACGCCGCCCGAAGCGCCTGTGACCAGCACCCGCTCTCCCTTTTGGAGGCCCAGCCGGGTCAGGATGTTTTCGGCGGCTGAATAGGCGCAGGGCAGGCTTGCCAGTTCGACATCGCTCAAATCGCTATGGATCGTCACGGCATTGCCTGCGGGAACGCAAACATAGTCGGCAAAGCCGCCATCCACTTCCGACCCTAAATATTGGACGTCGTACCCAGAGCCCCTGCGCAAAATGGGATCGACCAAGACCCGGTCCCCGATCCGGTCGGAGGGCACATCCGGGCCGACCGCACAAATCCGCCCACACACATCCGCGCCTTGGATGCGGGGAAAGGCAAAGCGTGTGCCGGACCAGCTTTCCGGGTCATCGCCCGCGCCGCCTTGCGCGACGATGGCATCGGTCGCGGCGGCCACGTCCTTGGCGTACCAGCCGACCCGCGTGTTGATATCAGTATTGTTCACCCCGGCGGCGGTGACGCGGATCAGCACCTCGCCCCGGCCCGGTTGGGGCACGGGGACGTCATTGCGCAAATCCAGCTTGTCAAAGCCGCCATGCCCCGTCAGCACGACCGCCCGCATCACGGCAGGCGGCGGGGCGGGCAGGGGGCCTTTCTGGGTCACGCGGCTTTGGGGGCCGCCATGTGCTGCAGATACCATTTCTGGAACTTCATCACGCTGCCTTCCTGATCGGAATAGCGGCCCGGCTGATAGCGGGTCGACATGATCCCGGCCTGATTATTTTCGGTGATGACTTTGTCCTGCGTGGTGGTGGCGTGATAGCCCCAGGTCATCTTGTCGATATCGACTTCGGCCTCAGTTGCTTTGCCATTGACCAGCCAGATCATCTCCACATCGGTTGCGAGCGCCGATCGTGGCGTGAACTGGAACAGGATGGCAAAATGGTCGTCCGCCACAATCTGGCTAAAGGGGCTGAAGCTTAAGTGCATCCGCCCGCCATCGGGCGCCGTGCGGTTGCCCATCAGCGGCGCAGGGGCGGTGCCGTCTTGGGTTTCAGAGGACCATCCTTCCTTGTTCATGCGTTGCATCAACAAGCGCAAATGGCTGCTTTCGGGCGCATCATCCAAGCTGCCGATCGGTCGGCCCAGTGCGGCGGCCTTGTCTTCCCAAGCCTTTACCTTGGGCGCAAAATTCGCGATGGCATCGGCCGGGCCAGAGCTGGGGCCAGCCCCGACAGCCACCAAAGTTTCCGGCGCGTGCATCGAACAGAATTCCGGGTGCGATGGGACGCAGTGATAGCATTCGAAAAAGTTTTCGACGACCAGCTTCCAGTTGGCGGTCGTCGGATAGCTGCCGGCATAAGCGATGCGGGCGGTGTCGATCCCCTGATAGGCAAGGATCGGCCCCATATCGCCAAAGGTCGCATCAAAATCATCGGGTGCGTCCTGGCTCATGTTGATGAAGACCAGCCCGTGGAACACCCGAACATGGCAGGCAATCAGGCTGTTTTCCGCTTTGTTGAAATCTTCCGGCATCAGCCGGGCCGCCAGCAACTGGCCATCCAGCCCGAAGGTCCAAGCGTGATAAGGGCAGACCAACCGGGGCGCATTGCCGCTTTCAGCCGAACAGATGGTCGACCCGCGATGACGGCACACGTTGAAGAAGGCGCGCACGCTCTGGTCATTCTCGCGAATGACGATGATCTGTTCTGACCCGATTTTGAACAGGAAGTAATCGCCCTTGTTGGGAATGCGCGACACATGGCCGGCAACGATCCATTTCCGGCTGATGATCCGCGCCATGTCTTCCTTGAACACAGCGTCGCTGACGTAGAAATCCTGTTCCAGGCTATAGCCGATCCGGGCATTTTCGACGAGGCTTTGGACCAAGCGAGAAGAAGTGTCGGTCATCAGATTTTTATCCGTGCATTAGAGGGATCATAAAGCGGTGCCAGCGAGGCTATGGCCGGGTAGCGGACACCGGCAATTTCAATTTCAAATTCATCCGCCCCAATC
>JAHEGQ010000286.1 GCA_024645025.1 Sphingomonadaceae bacterium | reverse complement strand
GGCCTTACCTGTCCGGCAAGTTATCGAGCGTGCGGCGGATATCCTGCACCACCTTCAGGCTGGTTTTGATATCCTCCATCGGGATACCTTCCAACAACTGCTCGATTTCGGGCGCGATGGCCTCCAGCGCCTCGGCATGGGCCGCGCGACCGCGGTCCGTAATTGACACGATAAGGTCTGCGGGATCGCTATCAGCTGGCCGCGTCGACAGCAGGCCCCGCTGCACAAGGGACGCGACCTTTTCGGCCATATAATCATCGCTGTCCTGAAAAGCCCAAGCAAGCAGCGCCATCTTTTCTTCTGCCCGCCCATTGCGGATGAAATGTGACAGCACGCCAAATTGCCCGGTTGTCATGCCGGCAGGCGACGACCGATCATAGCGGTTGCGCAACAAATGCTCGACGATCGCAATCTCGGTAAAAAGATGCAGAACCGTCCGCGCGTCTTGCTGGCTGTTCATTGTGTCACCCGTTTCTTGGCACCACCAACCCGAGGGCCGCAACTTTACCGGATCGTGCAAGCCGGATCGAGCCGGAAGTCGAGATAATTGTCCACCGAGGTCATGAGTTCCGTCATCTCGTTTTCAAAGAAGTGGTTCGCTCCCTTGATCTCGTCATGATGGATCGTGATGTGGCGCTGGGTGCGCAATTTGTCGACCAGCTTCTGGACAGCGCTGGGGGTCACCACCTCGTCCGCTGTGCCTTGCACAAGGATGCCCGAAGATGGGCACGGGGCCAAAAAGCTGAAATCATACATATTGGCGGGCGGCGCGATGGAGATGAAACCGCGAATCTCTGGGCGACGCATCAGCAACTGCATCCCGATCAGCGCGCCAAAGCTATAGCCCGCGACCCAGGTCTGCTGGGCTTCGGGGTGGATCGCCTGCACCCAATCCAGCGCGGCAGCGGCATCCGACAATTCGCCAATGCCATTGTCAAAAACGCCTTCGCTGCGGCCGACGCCGCGAAAATTGAAGCGCAGCGTCGCAAATCCGCGACGGACAAAGGTTTGATACAGCGCCTGCGCAATCCGGTGATTCATCGTCCCGCCCGCTTTGGGGTGGGGATGAAGGATCATGGCAACGGGCGCACGCGGACGCGGACCGGGGTTGAAGCGACCTTCAAGGCGGCCTTCCGGCCCGGGAAAAATGACTTCAGGCATGGGTCTCGCAATGAAAAACGTGAATGAATATGGGCACAGGCTTTGCGCCAACGGCGAGGCCTATATAGGAAGGGTGCCAGCTTTCGCAATCTTTTGGGGTTATTGGTGTTGCAACGCCTGTATCTGGACCATGCTGCCACAACGCCGATCTGCGATGCAGCGCGCGCGGCTGTAGCCCATGCGTTCGACATTTGGGCCAACCCTTCCTCACCCCATGCCGAAGGCCGCGCGGCGCGGGCAGCGCTGGAAGATGCCCGCGCGCGCATTGCCGCGGCGCTGGATTGGCGACACGACATTGTGTTCACCAGCGGCGCCAGCGAGGCCATTGCAATGGCGCTGCAACGCAGCCGGACCGACGCCATTTTAACGACAACGGTCGAACATGACGCGGTTCATAGAAGCGCGCCCAATGCTTTTGTTGTGCCGGTGGCGGCTAGCGGTCTGGTGACGCCCGATGCGCTTTATGGTCGTCTGTCAGCATTGGCGGCAGACCGGCCCTTGGTTGCCATCCAGCACGCCAATAACGAAACCGGTGTCCTTCAGCCTTTGGACGCGCTGGCCGAAATTACCCACGCCAAAAACGGTCTCTTTTTTGCCGATTGTGCCCAAACGGCGGGCAAGCTGCCGCTGCCGGATGCCGACCTGATTGCCGTTTCCGCGCATAAATTTGGTGGCCCGCCGGGTATTGGTGCCCTGCTGGTCCGCGATCTTGCAATGCTGACGCCCAGCGGCGGGCAGGAAAAGGGGTATCGCGGTGGAACCGAAAACCTGCCCGGCATTTTGGGTTTTGCCGCCGCACTGGACACAGGCCATGGCTGGGTGGCCCGCGCGGAGGACCTGCGCCAGCATCTCGACGCCGCTATTGATGCCGCTGGCGGAGCGGTTGTCTGCAAAGATAGCCCGCGCCTTGCCACCATTGCCAGTTACCGGATGCCGGGCAAGGCCAGTTCTGCCCAGCTGATCCAGTTCGACCTAGCGGGCATTGCGGTGTCGGCGGGCAGCGCCTGTTCGTCCGGCACCCTAAAAGCAAGCCGCATTCTCGCGGCGCTTGGCTGGGATGATAAGGCCGCTGCCGAGGTGATCCGCGTCAGCTTTGGCCCAGAGACAAGCCGCGCCGACATTTACCGCTTTGTCGAGACGTGGCAGCGGATCCGCGGATGACGATCTATCTTGATTATCAAGCGACAACGCCGTTGGCCCCTGAAGCCTTTGACGCAATGCGCCCTTGGCTGACCGATCATTTTGCCAACCCCCATTCGCCCCATCGCGATGGCCGCGCGGCAGCGGCGGCGATTGAGGTGGCGCGCGATGCGGTTGCCGCCTTGCTCCCCAAAGGCGGGCGGCTTTATTTCACCAGTGGCGCAACCGAGGCGCTCAACTGGGCGCTACGCTGCACCGCGCCGGGCGGACTGGCCATCGCCGCGACCGAACATGCAGCGGTGCGCGACACGGCCCATTGGCTGGCCCAGCACGGGCGGGATTGCCATGATCTGCCGGTCGGTCGCGATGGGCTGATCGATCCAGCGGTCGGCATACCATCCGGAACCGGGCTGGTCGCGGCGATGTTGGTCAACAATGAAATCGGCGTGCTCCAGCCGATCGCAGAACTTGCCCAGTCTGCCCATAAGGCGGGCGCGCTCTTTCTGTGCGATGCCGTGCAAGGCTTTGGGCGGATAGACATTCCCGAAGGGCCGGACCTGATTGCCCTGAGCGCACATAAAATCCACGGCCCCAAAGGCATTGGGGCGCTATGGGTCCGCGATGGCGTCGCTTTGACGCC
>JAHEGQ010000282.1 GCA_024645025.1 Sphingomonadaceae bacterium | reverse complement strand
TGCACCGCCTTCAGGAAGATATGCTGCAACAGCGCGATCCGCAGCGCGTGCAAGGCGCCCAAGGATCGGCGGGTATCTTCGCGGCCGACCTTGTCATCTGGCGCTGCAATGGGGTCCAACAGGCGGTGAAGCTTCAGGCCATCGATCCGCAACCGAGAGGCCAGCCGCCGGAATACGCCCGCGCGATCATCCGATGTCAAATGTTCCGCCAGGGACAGGCAGGCATCGGCCAGATGGTCTTCTTTACCGCGATAGGGGCGGCTGGCCCAGTAAGCTGAGTTGAACAATTCGCCATAGGCCGCGACCGACTTGATGCTGGCCAGCCGGTCGGCGGCGCGCAACAAGCGGACAAGAGATTGCCCCCGGCGCGACCGCGACAGAATGTCGCCCAGCGCCTCTCGGTCTGCCCCGGCGGCGGATCCGACGCCCGCCAGCACATTGACCGGATAGCCCAGTTGCTGAAGGATCGCATTGTGCGGGATGGCGCGGATTTGGCGCAGGCTCATATCCCCATCGGCCTTCAGGTCCGATTGGCGACGCGATTTGCGCGACCCGGTTTCATTGAGCAGCCCTAAGCCAAAAGCCGTCACCGCGCGGGGATAGGTTTTGGAGTCCAGATGGTCGCGTTGAACGCGGCGGATGCCCCGATAAAAGTCGAGGCTGATATCGGTTTGGGTGTAAAAGGGGTCTTCGCCTTGGTCGGCGTTGACGCGGGGGCTGGCCAGAACCTCAGCAATGCGCGTCAGCGTGGCCAGCGCCAGCGCGTCGGTGCGGAAAAACAGATAGCCGTCGCCGCCCTGAAAGCTCACTTCCATATCCAGCGCGATCTGGCGGGATGCGAATTGTTGGCGGGCCCATGCGCTCATCGGGTAGAATAAGCGGTCCGCCATCGACCCGGGATGCGCGCCGCGACCCATGGATTCACCATGCGTGTTGAAGATCAAGGCGGATACGTCGCCAAGTCCGTGGTTCGCCATGATGCGGGCCAAGCGGCCCTGCAGACGTTCAATTGCCAATGCGGCCGGCACTTGCCCGATAAAGCGCCCGGCGTCGGAAAAGCCAGTCTGGATTGCCACCCGGCCACGGCTGCGGGCATAGGCCTGATAGGCGGGCTCGGCGAGCAGAGCCTCCAGAAAGCGCCCGCCATGCTCCATCGCCGTTTCGGTTTCAAACAGCGGCGAGACATCGACCTTGGCGTCAATGCCGAACAGCTTTGCAAAATAAAGCGCGGCCAGCACCGTCTGCGGCTGCTCACATTCTGCGATCAGCAAGCGGATCGGGGTATCCGCATCCACATGGCCCAGAATTTGCGCCATCGTCAAAAATTGCCGCAAGGCGGTGGTGGTTTCCGTGGCGAGCGCCGCAAAATTGGATCGCAGCGGCTGGACCTCTGCCAAAAGTGACCGAATCCGTTTCAAGGCGGTTCCACTGGCAAGGTCCAGCGTGTTGTCCGGATCCATGCGCCGCCGCACAGCGTTGTGGAGTTGGGCGGCATTGATGCGGAAATGAACCCAGCCCATGCCAAGGCCGTCACCCTGCATCGCTGCGGCCAGCGTGAGCAGCCGTTGGGCGCGATCTCCTTGGGAAACGGCAACAGCCTGCGCCTCGTCCTGCAAGGCGCGCACCATCGCCCGCAGCGACAACAATTTGTCGGGATGGTCCGCTGTCAACTGATTGGCTGCCTGCGACAAGGCTGCGGGATCAGACAGATCGCTGTCAAAGCCGGCGGCCATTTGGCGGCTATGCGTCTCGGCGCGACGCAGCGGCGCGCGCAGCGGGTGGCTGGCATCGATCGCCTCCAGGTCGGCGGCATAGCCCGCGAGCCGCTCTGCCTTTTCCAACAGGCGATAGCGCAGGCTGGTCGTCCAGCTGATGTCGGTGCGGCCGTCCATGTCATAGCCCACCCAACTGGCCATCTGGAATGGCTGCGGCAGCAATTGGGTCCAGCGATCCGGCCAGTTTTGGGCGGCATGGCTGAGGGTCCAGCCGACAATCTTGTCGCGGGCCTGTCGCGCGCGCGACAGGGCGGCCATGGCTTGCGCGTGTTCGTCATCCAACGTGATGGCGGGCCGGGGCCCCTTTCGGACAGGGCTGGTGGCTTGGCGGCCATCGGCACTGGCAGAGGCGGCAACGGCATCGCTCTCCGCCGGGGTCAGCAGAAAAGTTGGGTGCCCGGTAAAGACAAGGTTGAGTAGGGGCTGACCAAATTGCGCGTCAAAGGCCGCAAAGTGCCTGCCACGCAGCTTTGTTTTGATCGGGCGTCACTGGCGCGATCAAGCGGTGTAGCGCGCGGCCGCGGCTTTCCAGCGCCTCTTGGAAGAGGCCGTCGACCAGCCCGTCGATCGTATCCAAAGACAAGCTGCCGTTTTCCAATTGGCGCGACAGATCATGGCCCAGCTGAAAGACGGGGTTGAACAGCGGTGTTTCCGCCGTGCGGGCGTGCAGCGATTGCAAATGCGTGCGCAGGTCGTGGATGGTCTTCATTGTCAGGGTCCCGAATTTCAGATCGCTACAAAGTGGATAGGCTACACCTAACCCTGCCGGGCCATGACACAATCTTTGTGAATACCAATGCAGTGCCGCTTGACCTTCGACGCAGGACATCGCAGTGCCGCCGGAACTGAGGGAGGCCGATATGGACAGAGCAGACGTCATTATCGTGGGCGCAGGGCATGGCGGCGCGCAGGTCGCGGTCAGCTTGCGTCAATTGGGGTTCGAAGGCTCTGTTCTGATGATTGGGCGGGAGCCTGAAATCCCCTATGAGCGCCCCCCGCTTAGCAAGGAATATCTGGCGCGCGAAAAGACCTTTGAGCGCTTGTGCATCCGGCCGGCGCAATTCTGGGTCGACAAGTCAATCGACATGATCCTTGGGACGGAAGTAACGGCGGTTGATGCCGCGGCCCGACAGG
>JAHEGQ010000280.1 GCA_024645025.1 Sphingomonadaceae bacterium | reverse complement strand
CACCACGGCGGCACTATCTGCGCCGGCGCGAAACAGGTCAGGCAGCCGGTCAGGCGTCACGCCGCCAATCCCCACCAACGGCACAGCACCCGCCCGGCGCTTCCATTCTTGCACCCGATCCAACCCCTGCGGCCCCCATGGCATTTTCTTCAGCAGCGTCGGCCACACCGGCCCAAGCGCCACATAGGCCGGGGCAAGTGCCAAGGCGCGATCAAGTTCTGCAATGTCATGGGTAGAAAGGCCAAAGCCTATGCCGTGACGACGCAGCGCCGCAAAATCTGCGCTATCCATATCTTCTTGCCCCAGATGAACAAAATCACAGCCCAGATCCAAAGCAATTTCCCAATGATCGTTGACCACCAACTGCGCCCCCTGCACCGCGCAAATGTCACGGGCCAGCCCGATTTGCCGACGCAGCTCTGGCGCTGCCAGATCTTTCAGCCGCAATTGCACCAGCCGAACGCCCAACGGCACCAACCGTGCCAGCGCGTCAACATGGCTGGTGATCAGGTAAAATGGGTCAAGCCGCACCATCATGCCAACTCCGCCAAACCAAGGATAGGGGTCGATGCCTGCGCCATGTCGCGCTGTGGCATAAGCCCGGCGCCATATGCGGAAAACCCGGCAGAAACCGCCTGACCAAAGGCCGCGCCCATCGCAACGGGGTCCATCGCCTTGGCCACAGCGGTGTTCAACAGCACCGCGTCAAAGCCCATTTCCATTGCCTGCATCGCCTGTGATGGCGCGCCGATCCCTGCATCAATCACCAAGGGCACATCGCGAAAATGCGCCCGCATTGCCCGCAGCCCGTCGATGTTACGCAAACCCTGACCCGATCCAATCGGCGCGCCCCACGGCATCAACACCCGGCACCCGGCCTCGATCAGCTTTTCACCGACGATGATATCCTCGGTTGTATAGGGGAACACCTGAAAGCCATCGGCGCACAGCACACGGGCGGCTTCCACCAAGGCAAACGGGTCCGGTTGCAGCGTGTCGGCATGGCCGATGACCTCTAGCTTGATCCAGTTGGTGGCGAAAACTTCACGCGCCATATGGGCGGTTGTCACCGCTTCGCGCACGCTGTGGCAGCCTGCGGTGTTTGGTAGAACCCGCTTGCCACTGTCAGCCAGAATCTGGCGAAACGCCCCACCATCAGTGCCTTCGCGCCGCAACGACACCGTGATCACCTCGGCGCCCGAAGCGGCAATCGCCTGCCGCAAGACCGCAGGCGACGGATAGCCCGCGGTGCCCAACATCAATCGCGATTCCAATGAAACTCCGTAAAACATCTTAGCCCCCCTGCATCGGTGACAAAACTTCGACTTTCGCGCCCTCGCACAGCGCCGTGGCAGCCCGCATTGGCTTTGCGACAAACCTGCCATCCCGCGCGGTCGCCACGCTGGCGCTGTCAAAACCCTGTTCGTCCAACAAGGCCGCAAGCGATGCCGCAGCGGTGATCACAGTCTGTCCATTCAGTTCAATGCGCATCTGCGCGCCCTTTCAAAACAAGGCTGGCCACATCTTCGGCCAAAGCGGGGGCCATCAGAAAACCGTGGCGATACATGCCGTTAACATGGATGCGGTCGCCTTCTTGGCGGATCGCAGGAATATTGTCGGGAAAGGCCGGGCGCAGGCCCGCGCCGGTGGCAATCACCTCGGCCTCGGCAAATCCGGGATGCACGACGTAGGCGGCTGACAACAACTCGACCACAGCGCGCACAGAAATGCCGCCGGGGCGCGCGCTTTCCACCATTGTCGCACCGATCATGTAGCGCCCTGCCCCGCGTGGCACGATGTAGCAGGGAAAGCGCGGATGCAGCAGCCGGATCGGGCGCGACAGGGCAACCTCAGGGGCAAGAACCTCAAGCATCTCACCCCGCACGGCCCGCAGATCGGGCAGCCGGTCCGCCGCCGCCAAACCACGGCAGTCCACGATCCGGCCACGTGGCGCGCCCGCATGCATGGTCACGCCCCGCGCCAAAAGGCCCCGCCGCAGATGCGCCAAGGCAGCACGCGGGTCCATATGTGCCTCAAGGTCAAAGAACAGCCCGCGCGCGAAACGGCCCGCTAGATCGGGCTCCAAGGTTTCCGGCGCCACGATTTCATGCCCGCATGTCGCCCGCGCAAACCGGTCAAGCTCGCCCTGATCACGGGCCGCCGCTACAACAAGCGTGCCGCGCTGCGCCACCGCGTCAAAGCGTTTTTGCCACCACGCCACCGCCGCCTGTCCGCGCGCCACCACAACGTCTGGCGCACTTTCGCCTTCGCAAAACGGCGCGAGCATGCCACCGGCCAACCATGACGCGGGCGCAGGCGCGCCGTCGGGGGCGATGATTTCCACCGCCACCCCGCGCTCTGCCAATGCGGTGGCCGCACAAAGCCCCGCCACCCCCTGCCCTAGAATCGAGATCATTCTGCAGGCTCCCCCCCCCTCGCGGAACTTCTCGGCCATCCGCGCCATGCCATCCTGCTTTTCCGCCTCGGCGCGGATATCGTGCGAAATCCGCATCGAACAAAACTTCGGCCCGCACATCGAACAGAAATGCGCCACCTTATGCGCCTCTTTCGGCAGGGTTTCGTCATGCATGGCGCGGGCGGTGTCAGGGTCCAGCCCAAGGTTAAACTGGTCTTGCCAGCGAAATTCGAACCGCGCGCGGCTTAGCGCATCATCGCGAGCCTGCGCCCCCGGATGCCCCTTGGCCAGATCGGCAGCATGTGCGGCAAGTTTATAGGTGATCACCCCGGTTTTCACATCATTGCGGTCCGGCAGACCCAGATGTTCCTTCGGCGTGACGTAGCACAGCATCGCCGTGCCGAACCAACCGATCATCGCCGCCCCGATGGCGCTGGTGATGTGGTCATACCCCGGCGCAATATCGGTGGTCAGCGGCCCCAGCGTATAAAACGGCGCCTCGTGGCAATGCTTTAACTGCTTGTCCATATTGGCCTTGATCT
>JAHEGQ010000278.1 GCA_024645025.1 Sphingomonadaceae bacterium | reverse complement strand
AGGGGCACGACACCAATGCCTTCCTCGATCAGCGACTTGGCCTCTTCCGGTGTCGTCTGGCCGTGGATCAGCTTGGCCTCGGCCTCCCCCGCCTCCATCGCCCGTGCCTTTGATGCAAAATCGCGCCCAACCCATTGGGATTTTTCCAAAAGGGAGGCTTGCGCCTTTGCAAGGGTTTCCAGAAACGCCTTCACTTCGCCCGCACTCGGATCGGGCGTGCCAACCGAGGCCACCGGCGCCGCGGGGCTTTCTGCGCGCTGATTGCCTTTGGGTGCCACATTGGGGGCCATGATCGCTTTGTCGACCGCAGAAGTGCCGCACAGCGGACACGCCAGTAATCCTTCCGCCTTTTGGTTTTCATAGGCAGTGGAATTGGCAAACCAAGCCTCAAAAACATGTCCCGTGGCGCATTTCAGATCAAAAACGATCACTCCGCAATCTCCACAACCGGAATGACCCGCCGATGAGCCAAAACAGGGATACGCGAACGCGCCTCGGCAATGGCCCCAAGATCAATCTCGGCAAATCCGATGCCCTCGCCCGACCCCATATCCAGCACAACGCGGCCCCAAGGGTCGACAACCAGTGAATGGCCGAATGTCTTGCGCCCATCCTCATGCGTGCCGGATTGTGCCGCGGCAACCACCCAACAGGCGTTTTCAATAGCGCGTGCCCTTAGAAGGACGTGCCAATGGGCTTCCCCTGTTGGCACGGTAAATGCGGCGGGAACACAGAGAATATCTGCACCGGCGGCGGACAAGGCCTGATACAGCGCCGGAAAGCGAAGATCGTAACAAATAGACAGCCCAAGGCTTCCCAAACCCGTTCGAGCAACCACACCGCGCGCGCCCGGCGCATAGGCATTGGATTCCCGCCAGCTTTCGCCACTGGGCAAATCAACATCAAACAGGTGCATCTTGTCATAGCGGGCCAAGACCGTTCCATCTGGCGATATAACGAAGCCACGATTGAGGTTTCGGCCCTCCCCCGCCAGCGCGAGAGACCCCAAATGCACCCAAATTTGGGCTTCTTTCGCCGCAGATCGGACAGCGGCGAGCACCTGATCATCGGCCTCCTGAACAATATTGACCCGTGCCCGATCACGGTTGGAATCGAGCAAACCGGACATTTCAGGGGTGAACAGCATAGCGGCCCCGGCGCGGGCCGCATCCTTGATCGCGTCAACCAATGCGGCCATATTGCGGACCGGGTCGATACCCGAGCGCATTTGAAAGACGGCGATCTTCATGGATTAAGCGGCCAGTAGCGGATCCAGCCCACCCTGCGCGTCTAAGGCCGCCAAATCATCCGACCCGCCAATATGGCGGCCATCGATAAAAATCTGGGGAACGGTGGTCTGGCCATGGGCTCGTCCAAGCATTTCCTGCCGCTTGGCGGAATCCATCGTGATATCATATTCCTCAAACTGCGTGCCCTTGCTTTGCAACAGGCCCTTGGCGCGGACGCAATAGGGGCAGAAAGCCTTGGTATAGATTTCAACCTTTGCCATTGGAAAACCTACCTTTCATGGCCCCCGAACTGGGATTTCGCCTACCAAATGTCAACGGCCTGACATGTCGTCCAGCACCCGCGCCCAAGTCAGCACCCTTATCTGGGCGGCACCCGCACGCTTCAGGGCCTCAACGCAAGCCCCTGCCGTAGCACCAGAGGTATAGACATCATCCACCAAAAGAACGTCTTGGCCCTTAATCGCCGAGATAGCCGTGGGGCGCAGGGCAAAAACGCGACGGACCTCGCGCAGTCGAGCCGCGCGCCCTAACCCGCCCAAAGGCTGGGTCCGCCGGGTGCGGACCAGACTATCCGGCAAAACTTTTTGCCCGGTGATCTGGGATAGGGCGCGGGCGAGCAGCAAAGATTGGTTGTACCCCCGCGCCCAAAGCCGCCACCGGTGAAGGGGAACAGGGATAAGCAAGGCTGATGGATGACTTCTGACAAGCCGCGCCATCAATCGGGCCATCACCCGCGCCATCCCCGGCTTTCGGCCATATTTCAGCTTGAGTACCAAAGATCGGGCGACATCATCATAGGCGACCGCTGCCATAACCCCGTTATGCACGGGCGGCTGCGCAAGACAGGCGCCACATATCTGGCCAGATATAGCCATGGGCACCCCACATAAAGGGCAGCCAGATAGATCCAAATGGCGCAGTGATGCCCAACAGATCAGGCAAAAATCGCCGCCTTCCCCCAGCATATCCCCACACCCTGCACAGCGTCGTGGCAACGCAAAATCCAGCAGGGCTGTCAGAAATTGCATGATATGCTTCATGCCATCTTGTCGCGCGCCAGCGCGCTCGCCACAAGCAAGCGATGTCCGAAGAAATTTTTTCCAAAAAGCGCAGACAGTTGAACCGGGCTCGGGCGCGGCGCGCATCAAGCGACTCGCATTGGCTTTTGGATCGCATGGCCGATGAGCTGGTAGATCGCTTATCCGGCATGAAACTAGAGGTGCAGCACGCCTTGGTTGTGGGCCATGGCATCGGCGCGTTGCGCAACGCCTTGCCCAACACAGCGCGTATGACCTGTCGGGACCTCGTGCCCGATTTGGGGGTCGATGACGTTGGCGATGAAGACCAACCGCTTGGACAGTCAGGGTCATATGACCTTGTCCTTGCGTGCGGCACGCTTGATACTCTGGATGATCTGCCCGGTGCGCTAATCCTGATCCGGCGGGCGCTGCGCCCCGGTGGGTTATTTCTGGGTGCGATGTTGGGGGCAGGCAGTCTTTCAGGCTTTAAGGCGCTTGTGCGCACGACAGAGACAGAGATGTCAGATCACGCTGCCCTTCGGTTTCATCCCCAAATAGACGTGCGGTCTGCTGGCGATCTCTTGTTCCGCGCGGGGTTTTCCACGCCGGTTGCCGATCAGGAAGACGTGCGCGTCACCTATACAGCTTTCAAGACACTGATTGGTGATCTGCGCGGGACCGGGGCGAACAA
>JAHEGQ010000151.1:5818-14504 GCA_024645025.1 Sphingomonadaceae bacterium | reverse complement strand
CGCCGCGATTTTGGAAGCGGGCAAGGAGTTTGGCCTGATTGCGTGCGGCAGCCGTGCTTATCCGTCGAACACGCTGGAATCGGGCTGGATCCCGTCTCCGCTGCCGGCAATCTATACGGGCGACAAGCTGAAGGCGTATCGCGAATGGTTGGGGGCAGACAGTTATGAAGCCACGGGTTCCATCGGCGGGTCGTTCGTCTCGGATAATATCGAAGATTATTATCTGAACCCGTGGGAACTGGGCTATGGTTCCTTCGTCAAGTTTGACCATGATTTCCATGGTCGCGAAGCGCTTGAAAAGCTGAACCCGGCGGATCAGCGTCGCAAGGTGACGCTGGCGTGGAACCCGGAAGACATGGCGAAGATCATGGCGTCGCTGTTCAACCCGGATGGTGACCAGTATAAGTTCTTCGACGTTCCGCTCGCGAACTACGCCTCTTCCAATTACGACCGCGTTGTCGATGCGGGCGGCAAGACGGTTGGCCTCTCGATGTTCACCGGCTTTAGCTATAACGAAAAGCAGGCGCTTTCGCTCGCCACCATTGATCCGGAAATTCCAGTCGGCACCGAACTTCGTGTCGTGTGGGGCGAGGAAAATGGCGGGACGAAAAAGACCACGGTTGAGCCGCACAAGCAGATTGAAGTGCGTGCGATCGTGAGCCCGGTTCCTTACAGCCGCGTCGCGCGTGAAAACTACGCCGAAGGCTGGCGGACGGCCCGCTAAGAAATTTGGCCCGGCGTGCTGCGCGCGTCGGGCCATTTCCGATAAGAGAGTTTGAAGACATGGCCGCGGCCCTCATTCATCCTAATTGGGATTTGCCTCCTCAGCGTATTACAGATGGCTTTTCGCTGGAAATGACAGCGAAGGACGAAGCATCGTTGCGGGATGCAGCGCCTTTGATCCCCGCAGATACGCCAATCGCCGTGACGTTCTTACCCGGGGAAGATGTGGCTGCGCGTGTGGCCGCGACAATTGCTGTGCGCGAATTGGGGTTTGAGCCGATGCCCCATTTTTCGGCGCGCCGGATTACCTCAGAAGATGATTTCGAAGGGTATTTGAAAGCGGTTGTTGACCAAGCTGGCGTGCGCCGCTGCTTCATCGTGGCGGGTGACCCGCCCGAGCCCGTTGGGCCGTATTTTGATACCTCTGCTCTCATTGCAACCGGGGCGTTTGAACGGGCCGGGATACAGGCCATCGGCATTGGGGGGCACCCGGAAGGGCATCCCAATATGTCGGAGGCGGAATGCTGGGCCGTGTTGGATAAAAAGGTCGCAGAGATCGAAAAGCGGGGCATGGTGCCGCTGATCGTGACCCAGTTCGGTTTTGATCCGGACGCATTCCTGACATGGCTCAAACAGCTTCGCGCACGCGGTATTGAGGCGCCAGTGCGGATTGGGGTGCCGGGGCCTGCCGGGATCAAGCGTCTTTTGGCGTTTGCCGCGCGGTGCGGTGTTGGCGCGTCGACATCGGTGCTGAAGAAATACGGTATTTCTGTCACCAACTTGCTGGGCAGTGCGGGTCCGGACAAGCTGGTCGATGCCTTTGCCTCACAATTAGGCGCGGAACATGGCCGCGTGCGGCTGCACTTCTATCCCTTTGGTGGGCTTCGCAAGACCGTTGAATGGATCGACGATTATAACCGGCGGCATTGAGCTGCCGGTTCTTTTCAATCGCTAAAAAAGTTGAGTTCCAGCAAAACCCCGTTGGGATCTTGGGTGAAAATCTGGCGCAGGCCAATCGCCGTCACCGTGTTTAACTGATAGTCCATCCCCCGCGCTGTCAGGCGGCTGCACATTTCATCATAGCCCGAACAATTCAGCGCGACATGGTGGATTGCACCGGTGGGGCCAATCCCGACCGCACGATTATAGGTGCGGGGGCAATCTTCGCTGTTGATGTGAAAAATGGCGCGTCCGGCATCGTCATACATCCATTGCGCATTATCCGGCGTTAATGGGGCAGGGGCGTCGCGCCGGTCTAGCTGGAACAACTCCGCATAAAAACGTGACGTCCCCTCCAGATCTGCGGTGATGATATTCACATGGTCGAGCGCGTTGACCTTCATTGGTGCAGTTCCTCTTATGTCGCCTTGCGCGCGGCGGCGCGGGCCTCTTTATAGCGCTCCCGCCGAAACGCCTCAAAGCCGGTGCGCTTTTCATAGCCTGGATCGTTAGGATAGTCCCGGAAATCTGCCAGATATTCGTTGAACAATTCCGCCAGCTCTTCCTGGAATTCTGGGTGGGAAAAAATATAGGCTCGGTTATCGCGCATTCCGTCCAGCACGCGGGCTGCGATCACATCTGGTTCCATCCCGAATTCGTGGAATTCAGCAAGGCGCTTCACATTTTCGGTGTCGATGGGTTTGGCGCCGGCCAACAACGCTTTTGGCCGAACATCGTCGCTGGCATAAATATAGGATTTAACAAGGCCCGGACACAGGATCGACACACCAATCCCATGCGGGGCAAGGCTGTAACGCAGCGATTCCGACATGCCGCGCACAGCGAATTTGGTGGTGTTGTAAATGCCCGGTGATCCAGCGGCAAGCCACCCTGCCATAGAGGCAGTGTTGACGATATAGCCGCCATTTCCGGCATTGATCATGCGCGGCACGAAGGTCATCACCCCGTTGATGGGTCCATGCAGGTTGACGCCCATCACCCAATCCCAATCGGAATAGGACGAATCCTCGATGGGCTGGAACAGGTTTATCCCCGCATTGTTGAACAACAGGCTGACCGACCCAAATTTGGCCTCTACCGCGTCGGCGGCGCGTTCCATGGCATCGCGTGATGAGACGTCGACCTGCACGCCCATCACCATCTGGTTGTCGAGCGTCTTCAGCGCCTGATCGATCGAATCTTGCCGAATATCGGCCATCGCAACTTTGCAGCCTTCGGCCAGAAGCGCCCGCACAAGGCCGATGCCGATGCCATTGGCACCCCCGGTCACAAAGGCGGTGCGGCCTGCAAAATCGATCATCTTACTTCCCCCGAAGCTTGTTTTGGCGCGCAATCTCATCGGTGATTGCCGGATTGCGGAAGAGCATAGCAAAAACCTGTTTATACTCTTCATTTTCGGGCAATTGGGTTTGAACAGCCGCCGTCGTCGCTTCCCCGCGCTCGCGTACCCCAACCAAAAATTCGCTGTGGGTCAGGATGTAAAGTTCATCGTTCAGGATCCCCTGAAGGACGCGTTCACCAACTTCTTCCTTGGTTTGGTAAAGATGGAAGAAGTTGCCGCCTTGCTGGCGACGCTTATCGGCTTCCGCATAGCCAGTTTCAGCCAGATCGGCAGGCCGCGTCTTGCCGGCATCAGCGATATTGGACTGGACCGCCCCCGGACAGAAGGCCGAGCAGATGATGCCGCGCGCTTCAAGTTCGGGGCGCATACATTCCATCATCGCCGTCACGGCGGCCTTGCCCGCAGAATAGATGGTTGTGCCGCCGACGGGGACGAGCGCGGACATGGAGGCGGTATTCACGATATGGCCACCTTCGCCGTGCGCCATGAGGCGCGGCAGCATGGTCACGATACCATTGATCGTGCCGCCGACATTGACGCCCATCACCCAGTCCCAGTCGTCGAAAGTTGCCAGCTCGGTGGGGCCGACCACCGCGACGCCCGCATTGTTGCACAAGATGTGAATCTTGCCGAACCGCGCTTCGGTGGCATCGGCGGCAGCGGCAAAGGCAGCGCGATCGGTCACATCCAGCTTGATCGGTAAAACGCGTTCGGGGCTGCCCAATTCGGCGGCGGCAGCGGACAGATGGTCGTCGCGGATATCAGCGATGGCAACATTCATCCCGGCACCCAAAAGCGCTTTGGCAATGCCCAACCCAATGCCACTGGCGCCACCAGTTACAAATGCCGTCTTTCCGGGTAGATTTTGCATATTGTCTCTCTCCTGCGTTTTTTCGGGCGTCTGGCGCTTGGTCCAAACTAGAAAACTCCGCTGGACGTGGAAAGTGCTGGACAGACCCTAACAAACGATATTGTATCTAATACATACAATCTGGCGGTTTGAAAGCGGCAACGCGTTTTGCAGCGCACAAGGTTGAGGCATATTGCGGCGTGATCGGATAAAGCTTCCGGCGTTTGATGAGGAGAGGGATGATGGCAGGCGGTCCAGCTGTTGCAGGTGTCGGCAGGGATGGGGGCTCGGATAGCCGCAGCTTAGGCGGGCAGTCTTGGCCGTCATCCGCCGCCGCTTATTATGCTTTGGCAGTGATCATCATCGCCACAGGCCTCAATTTCTTTGACGCCAGCGTGTTTGGGATGATGGCGCAACGGATCAAGATCGACTTTGGCCTGAGCGATGAGCAGCTTGGCTTTCTGGGTGGTCCGGCAAGCGTCATCTTCTATGTCATTGTTGGCATTCCGCTGGCACGACTGGCCGATATCTATCCCCGTCGGCTGGTCCTGTCGGGCGGTATGGCTGCGACCGGGATTATTACGGCGTTGGGCGGTGTTGCACAGAGTTTTGTTCAATTCATCGGCAGTCGGATGTTTGTCGGTGCCGGCGGGTCTGCCCATGCGCCTGCAGCCTATTCCATGCTGTCGGACTATTTCCCGCCAGAACGGATCACCCGTGCTTTTGCGCTGCTACAATTGGGGTTTATCGGCGGCACGACCTTGGGCGTGATGTTTGGTGGGGCGTGGGTCGTGCAAGCTGCACAATGGCCGCCGAGCGAGGTCGCGGGCTTATCGATCCGGGGTTGGCAGTGGATCTTGCTGGCATTGGGCGTGGCCGGGATTCTGGCAGCCTTGCTGCTGTTGACGGTGCGCGAACCCGCGCGGCGTGTTCTGCCTAATGCTGAACCCTTGGTGCCCCCATCGGGCAGTTTTGGTCGTCGACTTCTGACGTTTACGGGGTGGGATGCGATGCGCGTGATCCATGCGCGGGGGCGGTTCTACTACCCCCTTTTCGGGGCTCTAGCACTGAGCGCCATCGAAACCTTTGGCCTCGCCTTTTGGCGCACCCCGTTCATGATCCGCACCTATGGTTGGAACGAGGCTCAGATAGGCGCTGTCATGGGGCCGATGCTGTTGGTGGCCCAATTGGCGGGTGTTTTTCTGGGCGGGTTTTTCGTCGAATGGCTGGCCAAGCGTTACAAGGATGCCAATGTCCGGGCCGCAGCGATCCTATTTGGCTTGGTGACGATCTGCTCCATCGCGTCGCCGCTTATGCCAACTGGCGAAGCGTCGCTGGCCGTTATGGCGCTGGCCGGTGTTTTTGGTTTGGCCGGCGCTGTTCCGCAAAATGCGGCAATCCAACGTATTGCCCCGAATGAAATGCGCGGGCAGGTGACGGCGCTTTACCTCTTCATGTTCACCTTTTTCGGGGCGATGGGCAGCTTTGTGATTGGCGTGGTCGCCCAGCGGATCGTTGGCGTGGAAGCCGATCTCTGGAAAGCGCTTGTGATCACCTCGGCAACGCTTCTTCCGCTGGCGACCTTTCTGATGTGGCGCGGTATTCGTCCCTATCGCGAAGAGGTCGAACGTCTTGAGGCGCTGGAAGCTACCGCGGCGGCGACCTAAACGCTTATCCTGGCACCCCTTATCCTCGCTCTCATCAATAAATTGGACCTTCATTTTATGCGTTACCCCGACCTCCACATGATCATTGACGGCGAAAAGATTTCGGCAGGGCATCGGACGACCCACCGTGTCGTCAATCCCGCCACCGGCGAAACGCTGGGCGACTTGCCGCTTGCAGACGCCGCCGATCTGGATCGTGCGTTGGACACCGCCCAGCGTGGTTTCAAATTGTGGCGGGAGTCGACGGCCCAAGAGCGTGCCGCGGTGCTGCAAGGGGCTGCGCGGCTGATGATGGAGCGGCAAGAAGCGCTGGCGCGGGTCGCCACGATGGAAGAAGGCAAGACTCTGGCCGAAGCGCGGATTGAAGTGCTGATGAATGTCGGCCTGTTCAATTT
The DNA here is from genome assembly GCA_024645025.1 of Sphingomonadaceae bacterium. GTDB lineage: Bacteria > Pseudomonadota > Alphaproteobacteria > Sphingomonadales > Sphingomonadaceae > Aquisediminimonas. The sequence goes on along the minus strand of JAHEGQ010000151.1, from coordinate 8,567 downwards.
TTACGCTGGTGAAGCGCAGCGCATTTATGGTCGTCAACTGGTCCGATCGGGCGGCATGCGGTCCACCGTGATGTATGAGCCTGTTGGCCCGGTTGCCGCCTTTAGCCCTTGGAATTTCCCGCTGGGCAATCCCGGCCGCAAGCTGGGGGCGCCGATTGCCGCGGGCTGTTCGGTCATTCTGAAATCCGCAGAAGAAACGCCAGCCTCGGCCTTGGGCGTCCTTCAATGCCTGTTGGATGCGGGATTGCCCAAGGAGGTTGCCCAAGCCGTCTTTGGCGTGCCGGATCAAGTGTCACGCCATTTGTTGGCATCGCCAATCATCCGCAAATTGAGTTTCACCGGGTCGACCGTGGTCGGCAAGCATCTTGCGAAGCTTGCAGCCGACGACATGAAGCGCACGACGATGGAACTTGGCGGGCATGGCCCAGTTCTGGTCTTTGATGACGCCGATGTGGACACGGTGTTGGCGACGGTCGTCGGCCAGAAATATCGCAATGCAGGACAAGTCTGCGTCTCGCCGACCCGGTTCATCGTCCAAGAAAGTGTTTTTGAAAAGTTCCGCGATGGCTTCATCGAACGGGCCAGCCAGATCAGGGTTGGCAATGGTCTGGACGAGGGCACCCAGATGGGCCCGATGGCGAATCCCCGCCGGCCCGATGCGATGGAGCGGCTGATTGGGGATGCTGTGGCCCGCGGCGCTCGATTGGGGACGGGTGGCGAACGGATCGGCAATCAGGGCTTTTTCTACGCCCCCAGCGTGGTGTCTGAAGTGCCTCTGGATGCCGAGATCATGAATGAGGAGCCCTTTGGACCGGTCGCCATCATCAATCCTTTTGGCCGGGTAGAGGATATGATCGCTGAGGCAAACCGGTTGCCTTATGGGCTGGCGGCCTATGCGTGGACCCAAAATGCGCCACTGCAGCGACGTCTGATGCGCGAGGTGGAAACCGGAATGCTTGGCATCAACACATCGATGATCGGCGGCGCAGACGCCCCCTTTGGCGGTGTCAAATGGTCTGGTCATGGTCATGAAGATGGGCCGGAAGGCCTGCACGCCTGCCTCGTCGCAAAGGCGGTTCATGAAGGATAAGCACCCGGATGACGCTGGCGTTAGTCGTCGGCAGGTGAATCAAGCGCTGGGCATTGGACTGGCCAGTGCCGCCTTGCCCGGACACGCCATTGCAAGGATAGGAGAGAAACAGGCGATGACGCATGAACTGAAAACCGGCGGCGATCGCGGCTATCTGAGGATCGCAACGGAAGAGGCGTTTGCCACACGCGAGCAGGTGGATGTTTATCTGCGGATGATCCGCGAAGGCAGCGCCGACAAGGGCATGGTGTCGCTATGGGGCTTTTACGCCACATCGCCATCCGAACGGGCGACCCATATTCTGGAGCGCCTGCTTGATCTGGGGGAACGCCGCATCGCGGATATGGACGCGACAGGCATCGACAAGGCGATCCTTGCGCTGACGTCGCCAGGCGTGCAGCCCATGCTTGATCTGGATGAAGCAAAGCGGATTGCGCGCAACGCCAATGATTTGTTGGCGGAACGGTGTCAGGCATACCCGGCGCGTTTTTACGGCATGGGGACATTGGCGGTGCAGGACCCGGAATGGTCAGCCGCAGAAATCCGGCGCGGTGCACGGGACCTTGGCTTCAAAGGCGTACAGATCAACAGCCACACCCAAGGCCAATATCTGGACGATCAAAAATTTGATCCAATCTTCAAGGCGCTCGTCGATATGGACCAGCCGCTCTACATTCATCCGGCAACACCGCCGGACAGCATGATTGCCCCGATGCTGGAATCGGGGCTGGATGGCGCGATTTTCGGCTTTGGCGTCGAAACAGGGATGCACCTGCTTCGGCTGATCACCATTGGTATTTTCGACAAATATCCCAGCCTTCAAATCATGGTCGGGCATATGGGCGAAGCTTTGCCTTATTGGCTTTATCGGCTGGATTATATGCATCAGGCAGGTGTTCGGTCGAAACGCTATGAACGGATGAAGCCGCTCAAAAAGACGATTGCCGACTATCTGCGATCCAACGTGCTGGTCACCAATAGTGGGGTGGCGTGGGAACCGGCGATTAAATTCTGCCAGCAAGTCATGGGGGAAGATCGCGTGATGTATGCGATGGACTATCCCTATGAATATGAGGCATCGGAAGTTCGGGCGATGGACGGCATGGACATGAGCCATGCCACCAAGAAGAAGTTTTTCCAGACAAATGCTGAACGCTGGTTCAAGCTTTGACGCATAAAATGGGGAAGGGGAGAGAGATGGCTGACAAGGCAAAGCTGCCGCCCGGCGCATGGTATGCGCTGGCAATCATCGCGTTCACCAATGTGATGAGCCTGTTGGACCGCAATATCCTCGCCATCCTTGCGCCGCGGATCAAGGCGGACCTTGGCGTCGGCGATGCGGAAATGGGGTTGCTCTACGGCACCGTTTTTGCCCTTTTCTACGCGCTTTTCTCGCTGCCTTTGGGGCGGCTGGCCGATGGATGGCTGCGCAATCGCTTGCTGTCGGTATCGATTGCCTTTTGGTCGGCGGCCACAGCTTTGGCGGCTTTTGCGGGCAGCTTTGCAGTCTTAGCGGTATCGCGTTTGGGTGTCGGCATCGGCGAAGCGGCGACCCAGCCTGCGGGCACCTCGCTGATTTATGATTATTGGCCAAAGGAACGTCGTGGCTTTGTGATGGCCGTGCTGGCGGCTGCCATCGCCGTCGGCCTTGGTGGATCG
>JAHEGQ010000151.1:834-5808 GCA_024645025.1 Sphingomonadaceae bacterium | reverse complement strand
TCGCTGATATTGGGCGGCTTTGCAGCAGGTTGGTGGGATCACGCCTATCCGGTGGGCGATGCACCTTTGGGGTTGTCGGGGTGGCAATTCGCCTTCCTTGCGGCAGCGTTGCCGGGCCTTTTCCTCGCCTTGTTGCTGTGGCACCTGCGGGAGCCTGTGCGGGGCGGCATGGACGGGGTGGTGACCCTGCAAGACCCCGCTCCCTTTTCAGGCAGCCTCGCTGTTCTGGGATCGGTCACGCCAGGCTTTAACTGGCTCAGCCTTTGGCATCGCCGCGCCTCTGGGCGGCAATGGGTTCTTAATCTGAGTAACTTGATCGCGATCATCCTTGCGATGAGTGTCGCGACGCGGATTACCAGTGCGGCTTCGCCACGACCGGATCTCATTCTGGGCGCCATGTCGATCAATCCGCATGCCCTTCAATGGTCGGTGGTCGGTTTTGGGTTGTTTGTCATTATCAACCTGCTGCAGGGGTTGGCCTTAAGCGATAAGCCTGCTTTTGCAGTGATTGCGGGCTCTCCGACTCTGATCATGGTCATGTCGGTCGGGGCGCTCCAATCGATGATCAATTATGGCATCATGGGCTTCACGCCCAGTTTTCTGATGAAAACCTATCATTTGTCGATGCAGGATACGGCGCTGGCCTTTGGGCTTTTGTCCACTGCATTGGGTATTGTCGGCCCAATGATCTCTGGGCCTTTGTCCGATGTGCTGAACCGTCACTTTCCGGGTAAGGGCCGAAGCTATGTCGCGCTGTTTTCCTTGGGCGTGTCTCCGCTGATTGCCTTTTGGGTCTATACAGCCCCCGATTCAGCCAGCTTTTACCTGCGCTTTTCGCTTTACAGCATAATCCTGACGGGATGGCTGCCGCCGCTTTACGCCATCATGTATGATCAGGTGTTGCCGCGGATGCGGGGCGTGACAACCAGCGTCTATCTTTTGGTCATGACCATCCTTGGGCTGGGGGTCGGGCCGTATGTCGTGGGCTTGATCTCTGATGCGAATGGCGGCGATTTGGGGCGCGCTATCCTGTCGATCAACGCGGTGTCGCCGGTGATCATCGTGTTGCTAATCGTGATCGCCCGTCGGGCTCAGCGGGACGAAGAAGCCTTGGCCGTGCGTGCCGGCGCAGCGGGGGAACCTGTTTAAAGGACCCGCCAGACCCATAATTTGATGCCGTTAGGATAACGCGCGCCGGAGCAGATGAAGATGCTCCGGTTCATCCAGTCATATTTGCCGTCTGGCGCGATGAACTCTGGGACGGTGCGGAAATAATATTCGGCAGGGTCAACCGCTTCGCCTTGGGCAAGGCGCTGCATCACCTCGGGCGGGCCGTGACGCAGTCCTTTGTTTCGGATTTGGATGATGACGCCATCGTCGGTCTTCAGTGCATAGATCGCATCCGCCACCGTTACACCATCTGGTCGGGTGAGCTGCCAGTCGGCGGCATTGCCCATTAACTGCCCTTTGATCAGCGGCCCTTCAACCCGCCCCCCTTCAAAGATCGGGATGATGCGCCGCGCGCCATCTGGGACATTGCCGATGGGGATAGGCGCTCCAAGGTCGCCGCTTGCTTCATAAACGAATTCCAGCCCTGGCTTGATCATGCGGCCAGTCCGATCTGATCGGCATTTGCCCAATTGCCGTGTAGGCCGAAGCGCAGACGAATAGGAATATTCACCGTCGCAATTGGGCCCTTTTCGATGTCCAGGGCCTCGAACAGCAACAGGTCGCTGCGATGCTCTTCCAATCGGTTGCAGACTTGGACAATCCAGCCATCGCCTTCCGGCGCATCCGGGCTACGCGGAATAAAGCATGGTTCTTGCAGCGATGAAACGGGCCCGCACCACCAATGCTGCTCTTTGCCGGTTTGGTGGTCGATATGACACAGGCAGTTCATCAGCAGCCCACCCGCACTGCCGCCCTTCAGGTCAACTGGGCGGCGATAATCCATTTCCAGCATCCAGCCATGGCGATAGGGCTGGCCGACAAAGCGATCATCAATGCGCGGGAATTCACCCGCTGTCTGCGTCAATTGCGTCACGCTTTCAAAGGCATCCGAATTGGACGCCAGATCAACCGTCCAGCGCGTCAGATAGCTCATCGCTTCCTGCCCATTGAACGGGGCGCCATGCACGTCAGGGAAAAAGGGGAACATATTGTTTTTGGCTTCAGGGATATCGAAATGGATTTTCGATCCCTCCTGCCAGGCGTTCATCACATGGCTGGCAAAGCAATTGTCGCGCTTGAACCAACGGATATCTTCTTGCTTCAAGTCGGCCCGGCGCGGGATGATCCCCAGATAAACGGGCATTGTTGTGTCAAAGCCAAAATGCGGCAGGCCTTTTTCCAACCGCTCCCAACTGCCGATTGAGGGGACTATATGAAGGATCAGATAATCCTCGGTCATCCCGAAATCATGCATCATGCAATAATAGGGAACCTTGAACCACGCTTCGTACAGCATCTCGCCTGTCGGGCTGATTTCGTACAAGGTCACATCATCGGTACACAGGCCAGATGCGGCATAGCCAATCGCAACCATATTGCCTGTCTTGGGATCAATTTTGGGGTGGGCAGTAAAGGTTTCGCCGGTCATCTTGCCGCCGAATTTTTCAAAACCAAAGCTTTCCATCGACGCCGGATCCATCAGCAAGGCCGGGCTATCTTCCTTCATCGCCCAAAGTTTTCCACCGAAAACAAAGGCATTGGTATTCGCGGTTGACCGGATCTTGCCCTTGACGCTTTCGTCGTCGGTCAACGGGTTGCGATAGGCCCCGAAAAGCGCTTTCCCGGCCTCATTTTCCAATTTCCATTTGTCGGTTTTGGCCCAGCGTTGGCGGAAATCGCATTGACCGTCATGAAAGTGAAAACGTGTGATCATGCCATCGCCATTAAAGGCAATGTCATCTTCTAAACGCGGCGGGAATTGCGGATCGGGCTGGACGCGATAGAAGGCTCCATTGATTTCGGGCGGGATATGCCCCTCATGGGCAAGATCGGCTATGTCGGCTTCGATCCGAGAGGGCGTGTTGAACCCGGTGAAAGAAGGAGTCTGGGGGAAGTGGGACATCGTGCGCCTCTCGACTCTATTTGTAAGTTACACTAACAATTGCGCCGAGGGTGTAGGATGGCAAGAACAAAAGAGACTTTGGCGATCACGATCCCGCCCGTCGAGGGGGACGATGATATTGGCGAAATCCGCAATATCGTTGGCTTCCATATTCGGTTGGCGCATGGTGCGGTGTATCGACATTTCACCGAAACCTTTGTCGATCTCGATCTGACCCAGAAGCAGGTGTCTGTCCTTTGGCTGGTGGATGATCATCCCGATATCGCCCAGACTGATCTGGCGCATCGGATGCGGATGGATCGCGCCACAACGATGGCAATCGTCAACCGGTTGGAAGCGCGTGGCTATCTGGTGCGTGGGAAATCAGAAACGGATGGGCGCAAGCAAACCTTGAACCTGACAGATGCCGGGCGCGAAATGCTGCGCGTGGCCAAACAGGCCATTCAGGATCACGAGAATTGGCTCAAATCGCGCTTCACCGACAAGGAAATCGCGAAGCTGATTGAGCTCTTGACCCGCATTCACGAATAGACCGCTATCAAGCGGCTGACCGACCAAGAGGAGAGGGCATATGACGCCGAAGCAGATCATTGACACCGGGCCTATGCACTGGCGGCAGTGGCTGGCCGTTGCGATTACGATCGGCCTGAACGCGCTGGATGGGTTTGATATTCTATCGAGCGCCTTTGCCGGGCCAGGCATTAAGCAAGAATGGGGCCTCGCTCCAGATGGGCTTGGCGCTGTGCTGGCGATGGAATTGGTTGGCATGGGCGTTGGCTCGCTGATCCTCGGTGGTGCGGCAGACAAATTTGGGCGCCGACCAACGATCCTGGCGTGCCTTGCTCTGATGGCGAGCGGCATGTTTTTGGCATCGGCAGCGACTTCCCCGCAAAGTCTCTCGCTTTGGCGCTTCCTGACCGGAATTGGCATTGGCGGAATGTTGTCTGCCATCAATGCCGTTGCCAATGAGTTTTCAAGCAACAAGGGCCGAAGCATTGCCATGGCGCTGATGGTCATCGGCTATCCCTTGGGTGGATTTCTGGGGGGCTTGACGGTCAAATATCTGCTGCCGGCCAATGATTGGCGTGCCATCTTCCATTTCGGGGCGTGGGCAACGACGATCTGCATTCCGCTGGTTCTGCTCTTCGTTCCTGAAACACCGTCCTTCTTGAACCAGCGGCGACCCAAAGGGGCATTGGCGCGGATCAACAAAACCCTTTCCGGGTTCGGTCTTGCCACCTTGGCCGCTCTGCCAGATCTTGCGCCGGCGCAAGCCAAAGCCAGCGTCGCGGATATCTTCCGTCCTGCCTATCGGCGCACGACCTTTTTGCTGGCCTTTGGCTATGCCTTTCATGCAATGACGTTCTACTTCATCTTGAAGATGGCACCGAGCATCATTTCTGACCCGCAATTTGCTGGGCAGAGCTTTACCAAGGCGCAAGGCGCCGGTGTTCTGGCCTATGCCAATCTGGGCGGCGCGCTGGGCGGCGCGGTCTTTGGCTGGTTCATGCACCATTTTGGGATCAAGCGATCAACGCTTGTCGCGTTGGCCTTTTCAACCGTGTTCGTCATTGGCTTTGGCTTTGGCCATTCGACGTTGCTGGGCTGGACCTTGGCCGTGGTCAGCGTTGGTTTGTTTACCAACTCGGCCATTGTGGGTTTTTACTCTGCCTGGGCGATTGCATACCCAACCCATATTCGCGCAACCGGAACGGGCTTCGCCTTGAGCATTGGGCGTATGGGGGCGGCTTTATCCCCCGTCATTGCCGGGATCCTGTTTTCCCAGAAATTGGGCCTGATGACGGTGTCCATCGTGATGAGCCTTGGCTCGCTGGTCGCCTTCTTGTTGCTGCTCGGCATGGATCTGAAAGACGCTGAAGCCGCTTAACGGAAACACACGC
>JAHEGQ010000151.1:0-824 GCA_024645025.1 Sphingomonadaceae bacterium | reverse complement strand
CGCCCCCACCGCGTCACGGGCGGGGGCGTGTCCCTCAGCGTTTCAAGCCCAATTCGTCCAGTGCCCGATCACGCAAAAGGTGTTTTTGCACCTTACCAGAGGCCGTGCGTGGGATTGCGTCTGTCACAATAGCGGTTTTGGGGACTTTGAACTTGGCCAAGCGCGCGGTGCAATGGGCAATCACCGCTTCCGGGGTGATGGTTTGGCCGGGCACAGGAATAACATAGGCACGGCCTACCTCGCCCCAGCGCTCATCCGGCACGCCCACCACGGCGCATTCGCCAATCGTCGTCAATTCGGCAAGCGCAGCCTCGACTTCTGCTGGATAGACATTTTCGCCGCCCGAAATGTACATATCCTTCTTGCGGTCAACGATGTAGAAAAAGCCCTCTTCATCCTTCATCGCGGCATCGCCGGTGATGAACCAGCCATCGACAAAGGCTTTGGCCGTCAGTTCCGGTTGGTTCCAATAGCCCAATGCCACGCAGGGGCCCCGAACCCAAAGCTCGCCGCGTTCGCCGGTTGGGAATTCTTGCCCATCATCATCAACGATTTTGGTTTCCACGGTCATCAAGGGCAAGCCACAGCTGCCGGCCTTGCGCAGCAGCGTCGACAGATCATGGGCGGGCATAGCAAAGTTCGATCCTGTTTCCGACATCCCAAAGCCTTCGGAAATGCGGATGCCGGCCCCGACAAAGCGTTCAGACTGCGCCTTGGGGTTTGGCGCGCCGCCAATCGCCCAGCTGACGATATTGTGCAGTTTTTTGGCGTCAAAGCTTGGCTGGTTCCACAGGGTCGCGGCCATTTGCGGAACTGAAAAATAG
>JAHEGQ010000260.1 GCA_024645025.1 Sphingomonadaceae bacterium | reverse complement strand
ATCTTGGCGCGCCACAGCCTGCATCCAACGCCCGTCAGGGCGATCTTGGACAAAAGCGGAAAGCGTTTCGGCAACCTCCTGAACCGACCGCGCCACGAAGGCCAGCCGATAACGCAGGGCGTTTCGCCCCGTCTGTAGCGTGGTAGCAAGACTGTCCAACCCGGTATCGGGTCCGGCCTCTACAAAAGTCAGCAGCGCCTGCGCGGTGGCGCGCAACGCCTGCGCAGATTGCGCCGACAAAACGATCACCTCTGGCCCCGTCTCAGGGCGGGCGGGACCGGCGGCAACAGGCGCTTGTTCGATCACCGCATGGGCATTCACCCCGCCAAAGCCAAAGGAACTGATGCCAGCACGGCGGGGCAGGGGGTTGCCCGCATTGTCGCGCAGCGGTTGCCACAGTTCTACATGGTCTAGCAGGCGGAACGGCGTTCCGGCCAGACGGATCGCCGGATTGACAGCCCTGCGCGGTGCGTCAGGGATCAACACGCCATCGCGCATTTCCATCACCAGCTTGATCAGCCCCGCCATTCCGGCGGCAACCTCGCAATGGCCGATCCAGCTTTTGACACTGGATAGCGCAATCTGGCCTTGTGCTGGTTCGACCCCGCCATGGTTTTCAACTGCAGTCTGGAAGCCGCGTTTTAGTCCCTCGACCTCGATAGGGTCGCCGACGGTGGTTCCTGTTCCATGTGCCTCGACCGCGGTCAGGCTGGCCGGATCAAGCGTAGAGTTGGCTAGCACATCGGCAATCAGCCGCGCCTGCGCGGTGGCATTGGGGGCAAACAGCGAAATGCCGCGCCCGCCGTGGTTGACGCCTGTGCCACGGATCACCCCAAGGATCGGCAACCCGTCCCGCTGTGCATCGGACAGACGGCGCAACATCATAACCGCCACGCCTTCGCTGCGGACATAGCCGTTGGCATCGTCGGCAAAACTGCGGCATTCGCCATCGGGGCTAAGCATACCCGACCGTGCGAAACTGACATGGCCGTGCGGCACGAGGATTGTGTTGACCGCACCCACGATGGCGCCGTCACAGCCTCCGCGGATTGCTTCGACCGCGCGATGCAGGGCGACCAGCGCGCTGGAACAGGCGGTTTCGACAGGCTCGCTTGGTCCGCCAAGGTTCAACAGATGGCTGATGCGGTTCGGACCCAGTGATCCGACCACGCCACTTGGGCTAAGCTGTTGCAGGATCAGCCCCGCTTCGCGCGCCATGGCGGCATATTCGCTGGCCGATGTGGCCATGAACACGGCCGTGTTGCTGCCCGACAGCGTCGCAGGGGCTATGCCCGCATCTTCGATTGCCCGCCACGCATGGGTCAGCAAAAGCCGCTGATGCGGGTCCATATATTCGGCCTCGCGCGGCGAGATGCCAAAGAACAGCGGGTCAAATCCGGCGATATCGTCAAGGAACCCGCCCCAGCGGATATCGGTCTTGCCCGCTTCGGATTTCGGATCGCCCATCAAGGCGCGCCAATCCCAACGGTCAGACGGGATTTCCGTGATCGCGCGGCGACCGGTCTTCAGGTTTTGCCAAAAGGTTTCAACATCCGCTGCACCGGGAAAGGCCGCGCTGACCCCGACGATGGCCACGGCATCGTCAGACGGGGAAAGGCTGCGCACCGCCGCAGGGGTCAATTCGGCCTGCGGCGCGGACGGGGTCGCTATCACCTCGGCCACCAAATGGGCGCTTACCTGACGCAGGGTGCCAAAGCTGTAGAACAGCGCCGGACTGACGGGTAGGCCAAGACGGGTTGAACATTGGTCTGCCAGATCGGCCAAGGCAATGGAATCAAAGCCGTATTCGGCCAGTTGCGCATCGGGCTGCACCTCGGTCACGGGAAGACGCAGGATGTCTGCCACCAGCGCCGACAGATCGGCCAGCAGAGCGGTTGCATCTGTTTTGAACAAAGCGGTGGCGGGGGCCATCGCGGGCGTCTTGCCCGCCTGTTTCGCGCTGCCGTTATCCAGTGTTTCGGTGATGCGGTCGGGATCGCCCCAGCCCACAACCACCTGCGGCGCATCCCCCGCCAAGGCCCGCCACAGCAGCGAAACCCCTGCCGAATCGGGCATCGGGGCCAGACCAAATCCCTGCCGTATTGCCCGCAGCGCGGTTTCCGGCACGGTCATGCCGCCATCGGCCCAAAACGGCCAGTTCAGCGAAACCGTCCGCCCCGGCCCGCGCCGCAGCGCGGCGAAGCCATCTAGCCAGCCGTTGCCAAAGGCATAATCGCCCTGACCCGCATTGCCCGAAAGCCCAGCCAGCGACGAACACAGCACAAAGCCCGCCAAGGGATCGCCCTGCGTCGCCGCATCCAGCGCCCGCGCGCCTGCGGTTTTTGCCGCAACCACAGCGCGGGCATCGGCAGGGGATTTCACCATCAGCATCCCGTCACGCAAGATGCCCGCCGCATGGATCACCAGCTCCACAGGGCCGAATTCCGCCCGCATCGCCGCAATCACCTGTGCGACAGCGGCCGCGTCGGTGATGTCCACCGCGCGATAGGCGATGCGCCTTGCACCCAGACGAGCCAGTTTCGCGTCAATGTTCGCATCATGCGGTCGCCGCCCCAATAGCAGGATAGGCGTATCGGGGCTGCGCTGCGCGATATCGGTCGCAAAGGCCTGTCCCAGACCGCCCAGACCACCACTGATCACAACCATCCCTGCCGGAATGGCGGCGGGCTGTTCGGGCAAATGCAGCGGGGCAAGATGGCGGATGTGATTCCCCGCATCTCGCATGCGGATCAACCGCGCCGGATGGGTCGCAGCCTGTTCCAGCAGCGCCGCCACCCCGCCCGCAGGCAGGGCGCGCGCGAGTTCGACGACCTGAACCCGCAGCGACCGCCGCTCTTGCGACATGGTTCCGGCAAAGGCGGCAATGGCGGGGACCAGCGCAGCCGCATCGGCGGGCAGTGCGAATTGCACCAGATCGGGCATCCTTGCCTGCCCCATCACGGGGCCAAGCCGTTCCACTAG
>JAHEGQ010000255.1 GCA_024645025.1 Sphingomonadaceae bacterium | reverse complement strand
ACTTCGCGCTGACGGGGTGTCAGCGCGCGGACCAGTTCGATGGCGCGTGCATGGCGACTGGCGCTCGGCCCGGGGGCATCAGACGGCAATTCCACCTGCGAGCCCAAGAAATATTCTAATTCCCCTTCGGCATCAAAAATGGGGGCAACCAGAACCGCATTACGAAACGGGGTTCCGTCCTTTTTATAGTTCAGGATTTCAACCAGCACAGGGCGCTTGTCGCGCACACCTTCGCGGATCATTTCTGACAAACGGGGTTCCGTTGCCGGGCCTGCCAGAAAGCGGCAATTGCGGCCAACAACCTCGGTCTCTGGATAGCCGGTCAAATCCACAAAAGCCTTGTTACAGGCAATGATGGGATTATCCTTCAACCGGGGGTTGCTGATGACCGAAGCCACTGGGCTATTTGCGATCAACGCGTTTAGGCCATCGGGCGCGTCTACCTTCTCCGCCAACATATATCTCTCTCTCGCCGCGTGGCCGGGCGTTGTGCTATCGGGAGAAGGCCAAGCCTCGCTGCCAATATGGCCATTTGCGTGCCTTAACCTAGCCGCGATTTGCTCTAGATTGAAGCCCTGTTGAAATATTCAAGGGATAACGCCGGATTACATCCCGTTTCTGCTGCTTTTGCAGCGTCTATTAAGGGGCCTGCCATGCCACGGATGCGTTCCAAATCCGACCTGCCGCAAAAAATGTGCCCAGTTTGCCAGCGGCCTTTTGTCTGGCGTAAAAAATGGGCACGTGATTGGGACAATGTTGTCTATTGTTCGGATCGCTGTCGTGGGGTGGGACGTTAACCAAGTTGGGTTTTCAAGGCGCAAGGCATCAAAAAGGATTGACCATGATATTGGACTCAGGACTTCACGGCCGGGCGCGCTGGCTGGGCATTGCAGGGCTGCTGCCGCAGGCGCTGGCGGTGGTGCTGCTGAGCGATGTTGAGCTGCGCTGGACAGCTATGGCCGGGGGCTTTGGGTATGCCGCGCTGATCTTCAGCTTTTTGGGCGGTGTCTGGTGGGGCATAGGCATCAGCAATCCGCAGGCGCCGCGCTGGATTTATGTTGCCGCCGTTTTGCCAAGCCTGATCGCCTTTGCCGCCTACCTGCCTTGGATTTTTGGCTGGTCCTGGCCCGGTCCCTCGCTGGTTGTGCTGGCGCTGCTGCTGCTGGTCAGTCCGATTATCGATCATGAAATCGCGTTGACGATCGCCCTGCCCGAGGACTGGCTGCGCCTTCGACGGATGCTCTCTATCGGTCTTGGCTGGCTGACGGCCATGCTCGCCGTGGCCGCCTTCGCCTTCTCACCTGCCGCAGGCTGAGCGTCAAAAGGCCGATTTCCGGCGGAAAGTGTTGACGCCCGCCCCGCCCCGGTGGCAAGGGCGTCCCACGCAATGCGAGTTGCGGGTGTAGCTCAATGGTAGAGCAGAAGCCTTCCAAGCTTACGACGAGGGTTCGATTCCCTTCACCCGCTCCAGCGCGTCACGCGGCCGTCCTTATCCCCTGAGCACAGCCCCCAGTTTCGCCGCTGCCGCAACCACGCGCTCGGCAATGGCCTTTAGGTCTTCTTCCCCATAGCTTTTTTCACTCGGTTGAAGCGTCACTTCAATCGCGAGGGATTTCTGGCCTTCGGGAACACCCACACCCCTGAATTGGTCGAACAAGCGGGCCGCGGTGATGTTTTCCTTATCTGCCCCTTTGAGGGCGCGGACAAGGTCACCTGCCGGCAGATCTGCCGGGACAAGGAAAGCAAAGTCGCGGGTAACGGCCTGAAGCGCAGGCGGCGTAAAGGCTGGCCGCATAAAGCCCGTCGCGCCTCGCTTGGCGGGGATCGCATCCAGGTAAATTTCAGCGGCCATGACCGCGCCGTCCAAATCAAAGGCCTTGGCAACCGACGGGTGGAGCGCACCAAAGCTTGCCAGCACCGTTTTCGGGCCCAAACGCAAGGTTGCCGACTGGCCGGGATGGAAATGCGCACCGGCATCACCCATGACCTGCAAATTGTCGACAGGGGCTCCCGCGGCCGCCAGCAAGGCCATGGCCTCTGCCTTGATGTCATAGGCATCAAAGGCCTGGGCCTTGCCATGGGTCCAGCCGCGCGCCCGGCGGTCCCCTGCCAGCACCACGCCCAAGGTTGGCTTTTCGCCATCGGCAAGATAGCGGCGGCCCAATTCAAACAAGCGGACGCTATCCGCCCCGCGATCTATGTTGCGGCGGGACGCGGCGAGCAAGCCAGCCAGCAGCGACGGGCGCATGACCTTCATATCCTCGCTGATCGGGTTCGCCAGCGTCCAGCTGCCGCCGCCGAAAACCGCGGCTTCCTTTTCAGGCAGGAAGGACCAGTTGATCGCTTCATTCAGGCCGCGCGCCGCTGCGGTGCGTCGCACCCGGCGTTCCAGCTTTTGCGCCGGGGTGGCGGTGGGCTTTGCCACGCCATCGGCCCGAGGCAGCGGCGTGGCGGGCACATTGTCGAGCCCGATGATGCGGACGACTTCTTCGACCAGATCGGCCGGGCCATCAATATCACGCCGCCATGTCGGGACGGTGACGTCGCTGCCAGAGACCGTGAAGCCAAGCGATGCAAGGATCGCCATCTGCTGATCAGCCGGCACGTTGATCCCACCCAATTGGGCGCACAGCGCTGGATCATAGGCGATCGTTTTTTGCGCCAAAGGCGGTTCGCCCGCCCGCACTAGGTGCGAGGCTTCGCCGCCGCAAATCTGAAGGATGAGGCCGGTCAGGATGGCGACGCCATCTTCCAGAAAGGCCGGGTCCACGCCGCGTTCAAAGCGGCTGCGCGCGTCCGATGTCAGCGCCAGCGCCTGACCGGTTTTCGCGATCCGTTCCGGCGTGAAATAGGCAACTTCCAGCAGCATATCGGTCGTCGTCTCAGAACAGCCCGAATGTTCGCCGCCCATGATCCCGGCGATGTCATGCACGCCTTTATCATCGGCAATCACGGTCATTTCGCCGTCGAGGGCATAGGTCTTACCGTTG
>JAHEGQ010000139.1:6798-14693 GCA_024645025.1 Sphingomonadaceae bacterium | reverse complement strand
CCGCGCCGTGCCATATCGACGGTTTCGATCTGCTGCGCGGTCGCGACCTTGATCGCCTGATAATAGCTGTCGCAAATCGCAAAATATTCGCGGATCAAACGCCGGAAACGGCCAAGCGCCAGAATGATCGATTCCAGAGGGGCGTCGTCCTCACGCCGAATTTCAAAGACCAGCCGGCCTTCTTCCACGCGCAGCAGCAGGCGATAAGGGCCAGCATAGCCATCATCATGCGCGCGCTGGGGCGCAAAGTAATTGCCTTCCAGAATATCAAAAATGGCAATCCGCCGCTCTTGCTCAATATCAGCAGAGCGCCAGATGATTGTATGCTCGTCGAGCTTAATGTCGATGATACGCGGATCGGCCATGCCCAGCCCGCATATCGGATGGCGAACAGGATGGAAAGATGATGCCGGAAGGAGTTATCCCCATTATCCCCTTGGTTGGCGTTTTGCGATCCGGTAACCATGCGCCATGGAGGGCACATGGCCGATCCCATCCGACTGATTCACGAAAACGAACCCACGGTTCAGCTGCCCCACAATATTGAGGCGGAAGCTGCCTTGTTGGGCGCGCTGATGATCGACAATCGCGTGGCAGAAGATGTGCAGCTGAAATTGCGGGCTGAACATTTTTTTGAGCCGGTGCATGGCCGTATTTATGATGCGGTGATGAAGCTGATCGACAGATCAATGGTCGCGAATCCCGTCACCTTGAAGCCAATGTTTGAAAATGACGAGGCGATGAAGGCGCTGGGCGGCCCGGCCTATCTGGCGCAATTGACCGGGTCAGGCGCGGCGCTTTTGGGTGCGCGGGACTTTGCCACCCAGATTTACGAACTGGCCTTGCTGCGCGAATTGGTCAGCGTTGGCCGTGATATGGCGACCCGCGCGCTGGATACCAGCGACGATGTCCAGCCGACCCAGCAGATCGAGCTGGCGGAAATGGCGCTCTATCGCGTGGCGGAGCAGGGCGGCGAATCGGGCAGCACCAAAAGCTTTTCGCAAGCGACTAAGATGGCTGTTGAGCTGGCTGAAAAGGCGCTCAATGCCGGGGGCGGCCTGTCGGGCGTGACGACCGGGATTGATGGCATCAATGCCAAAACAGGTGGTCTTCACCATTCCGACTTGATCATCCTTGCCGGGCGTCCCGGCATGGGTAAGACATCCTTGGCCACCAATATTGGGTTCAACGCCGCGCGGCGCTGGGCGCGCGACATGGAAGACGGCATTCCGCCTGAAAAGTCGGTGGGGGCACCGGTCGCCTTTTTCAGCCTAGAAATGTCGGCGGACCAGTTGGCGACGCGTATCTTGTCGGAACAGTCCGAGATCAGTTCCGAAAATCTGCGCATGGGCAAAATCAGCCAGACCGAATTTCGCAATTTGGCGCGCGCGGCGGCCGAACTGGAATCGTTGCCCTTTTACATCGATGATACGGCTGGCCTAACGATCGCAGCCTTGCGCACGCGGGCCCGGCGGCTGAAGCGGCGGCACGATATTGGCCTTGTCATTGTGGACTATCTGCAGCTTTTGCAGGGCTCTCGATCGGGCGGCGGCGACAATCGCGTGCAGGAAATTTCAGAGATTTCGCGCGGTCTCAAGACGCTGGCGAAAGAGTTGAACGTCCCCGTCATTGCCCTGTCCCAGCTTAGCCGTGCGGTGGAGCAGCGCGAGGACAAGCGACCGCAATTGTCTGACTTGCGTGAATCAGGCTCGATCGAGCAGGACGCCGATATTGTGCTCTTCGTTTATCGCGAGGAATATTATATTCAGGCGCGCGAGCCCAAGCGACCTGCCGAGGGGGATGACGCCAAGATTTTCGATGATCACGCCAAATGGGCGCTCGATATGGAACGTGTTTTCGGCCTATCGGAATTGATCGTCGCCAAGCAGCGTCACGGGGCCACAGGCAAGGTGAAGATGAAGTTTGATGCCCGCTTCACCCGCTTCAGCGATTATATCGAAGACAGCTATTTGCCGACCCAAACCGCGTGATTTGGCGCAAGGGCAACGATGTTGCGTTGCACAATCCTCTTGCGTCGGCGGTGGGCCTTCGTCATTCAGGGGTGATGACGGCCAATCGCACCCTCCTTGAAGCTATCGCGCTGAAGCAGTGCCTGACTGCGGTTTATAACGGCACATCCTTCGTGTTGGCGCCGCACATCCTCTATACGCGCCGCGATCTTGTCTATTTGGATGCGGTGCCGCTCTTCAAGAATGAGGCGCCTCCGCGCGAAGAGAAAATGGCAACGTTCAAGGTGGATGGGATGTCCGACATTGCGCTGGCCGACGTGCCGTTCGAGGTTAGCGCCTTGTATCAGCCTTGGCTTGACAAATATCGGGAGACGACGCTGTTCGCCGTCCCCGACCTGGCAGACTGAGCCGGGGAACCGCCTACCGATTTAGCGGGTGGCGCGACCCCGTTCCTTCAATTCTTCGTTCAGCATTTCGGCAATCAGGAATGCCAATTCCAGCGATTGACCGGCATTCAGGCGCGGATCGCAATGGGTATGGTAGCGATCGGCCAAATTCTGTTCGGTCACGTCAATTGCGCCGCCCGTGCATTCGGTGACGTTCTGGCCCGTCATTTCAATATGGATGCCGCCGCCATGCGTCCCTTCGGCGCGGTGGACAGCAAAGAAGCCACGGACTTCACCCAAAATGCGCTCAAACGGCCGGGTTTTATAGCCGTTCTGCGCCTTGACGACATTGCCGTGCATCGGATCGCACGACCAGATGACGGGATGGCCTTCGGCCTTCACCGCACGGACCAGCGCAGGCAGGTGCGCCTCGATCTTGTCATAGCCATAGCGCGTGATGAGCGTCATGCGCCCAGGCACGCGATCCGGGTTGAGCGTATCTAGCAGGCGTAAAAGGGCCTCTGGCTCCAGACTGGGGCCGCACTTCATGCCAATCGGGTTGCCGATGCCGCGCAGATACTCAACATGAGCCGAACCGACAAAGCGCGTGCGGTCCCCAATCCACAGCATATGGGCAGAAGTGTCATACCATTGGCCGGTCAGCGAATCCTGACGGGTCAACGCCTGCTCATAGGGCAGCAGCAAGGCCTCGTGGCTGGTGTAAAAGCTGGTGCCCTTTAACTGCGGCACAGTATCCGGGTCGATCCCACAGGCTGCCATGAAGTCCAGTGCTTCGGCGATGCGATCGGCCACATCCTTGAACCGCTTTGCCCAAGGCGAGCGGCCCATAAAGTCATGCGTCCAGGCATTGACCTGATGCAGGTTCGCATAGCCGCCCTGTGCAAAGGCGCGCAGCAGGTTCAGCGTGGCAGCGGATTGCGAATAAGCGCGCAGCATCCTTTGCGGGTCGGGCGCGCGCCCGTCTGCCGCAAATGCGATGTCGTTGATGATGTCGCCGCGATAGCTGGGCAGCGACACGCCCCCAATATCTTCCATATCGGCTGAACGGGGCTTGGCGAACTGGCCGGCCATGCGCCCGACCTTCACCGTCGGGAGCTTGGACGAAAAGGTCAGGACGACTGCCATCTGCAACAACACCTTGAAGGTGTCGCGGATATTGTTCGGATGAAATTCGGCAAAACTCTCAGCGCAGTCACCGCCCTGAAGCAGGAAGCCTTTGCCTTCCGCCACTTGCGCCAATTCCGCCGTTAAGCTGCGCGCTTCGCCCGCAAAAACGAGCGGCGGAAAATTGGCCAGCGTTTCGGTCGCGCTCTGCAGCGCGGCGGCATCGGGATAGGTCGGGAGCTGACGCGCTTCGTGCGCGGTCCAGCTATCAGGGGTCCAAATCTGCGTCATAACCCCCTGCCATTGGGGAAAATTGACGCAAAGCGCAAGGATTTCGCGCGGTCAGGCAAGAAAAAGGAAAGCCGGGAGAGGAGGGGGCTCTCCCGGCTTTCTGGGATCAGGCCGCCTTGCGTCCTGTTTCGGTTGCATCAATCAGAGCTGCCGCATTGCTGTTGGCAATTTCGATGCGGCGTGGCTTCATCGCCTCGGGCACCTCGCGGACAAGGTCGATGGCAAGCAGGCCGTGTTCAAGCCGCGCACCGCGCACCTCGACATGATCGGCCAGTTGGAAGCGACGCTCAAAGGCCCGCGTCGCGATGCCACGGTGCAGATAATCGCGGGCGTTGCTCTCCGATGTTTCGGCATCCGCCTTTTTGGCGCGAACCATCAGCAGGTTTTGCTGGGCCGTAAGCTCAATCTCCTGTTCGGCAAAGCCCGCCACGGCAATGGTGATGCGATAGGCATCTGGCCCCGTGCGTTCAATGTCATATGGCGGGTAATTGCCGGCATTGCCGTCGGCTTGCGCTAGATTTTCAAGCGTGTCGAACAGGCGATCAAAGCCAACAGTCGACCGGCGATAAGGGGAAAAATCAAAAACAGTCCGCATCTTGAATGTCCTTTTCCTAAGCAACATCTTCTTGGGACGGAGCCGCGAGGGGGCGCTGCTCCGTCCCGCCGGGCCCGATTGGCGCCCAGCCTTTCCGAGATGGGACGGCTGATAATTTTTACAAGTATTATGTTAAATGAAAAATGCACGGCACACGTTAGAATTGGCGCTCGCGCACCCTTGTCTTAGCCGTCCGTGAAATTGGGGGGCTGCCCTGAAATGTCAGCCCAGCGAATAGCCCGCGCTGCGCACGGTGCGGATTAGGTCTTTCCCGCCCGTGATATTGAGGGCGGCGCGCAGGCGCTTGATCTGCACATCGACGGTGCGCTCCTCAATGTCGCTATCATGCCCCCAAACGCCCGTGACCAATTGCCCGCGTGACAGGACACGGCCCGGCCTTTCCAAGAAGTGCTGAAGCAAACGAAATTCCGTTGGTCCTAAGGGGATTTCCTGCCCGGCGCGGCGGACGCGATGGGCCACGGGGTCCAGCTCCAGATCCTCGATGCGCAGCGTTTTGCCGGCCAGCGCGGGGCGCGTCCGGCGCAGAATAGCCGCCAGCCGGGCGATCAGTTCACGCGGGGAAAAGGGTTTGGTCACATAATCATCTGCGCCGGTTTCAAGCCCGCGGATCCGGTCTTCCTCTTCGCCGCGTGCCGTTAGCATGATAATCGGCACATTGGCCGTTTCGGGCGCCCGACGTAGACGACGGCACACTTCAATTCCCGGCACATTTTCGATCATCCAATCAAGGATCACGGCGTCGGGGGCCTCTTCTGCGGCCAGCAACAGGGCTTCTTCCCCGTCTGAGGTCTGGGTGACAGCATAGCCTTCTGCCTCAAAATGCCAGACCAAAAGTTCAGCCAAGGCAGGATCGTCTTCAACGATGAGCAGACGTGCTACCATGGTGTTATCTCCCGCGCGGCATATCGCGATCGGTGTAATATTCACCGGTCGCTGCATAATAGACCAGTTCGGCGATGTTCGTTGCATGGTCGCCAATGCGTTCCAAATTTCGGGCTACGAACAACAGCTGTGCGGCCGAACTGATCGTGGCGGGGTTTTCCATCATATGCGCCACAAGGTTGCGGAAGATGCTGTTGTAGAATTCGTCGACCTTTTCGTCGCGGTCCACAACCTCGACCGCCAATTGTGCATCGCGCGCGGCATAGGCGTCTAGCACGTCCTTCACCATCGATTGGGCAATTTCAGCCATCGTGGGGACAAGCGTCAGAGGTTCAATCTTGGCGCGGCCTTCGACTTCGCCAACCCGCTTGGCGATATTTTTGGCATAGTCGCCAATGCGCTCAATCACGCCCGAAATCTTCAGAGCGGAAATGACATCGCGCAAATCGTCCGCCATCGGCGCGCGCAGCGCGATGATCCGAACGGCAAGGCGATCCACCTCTACTTCCAGCGCGTCCAGACGGGCATCGCTCGCGATCACCTCTGCGGCCAGATCGGTGTCGCGCTTGACCAGCGCTTCAACCGAGCGCGCGATATTAACCTCTGCCAGCCCGCCCATTTCGGCAATCAGGCCGCGCAGCGCACCGATTTCATCATCAAATGCTTTAACGGTATGTTCAACCATATCTGCGTTCCTCAGCCGTAACGTCCGGTGATGTAATCTTTTGTCCGCACTTCCCGGGGATTGGTGAAGATGTCGGACGTGGGGCCATATTCGACCATGGCGCCCAGATGGAAAAAGGCGGTGCGCTGCGACACACGGGCCGCCTGCTGCATGGAATGGGTCACGATGACGATGGCATAGCGGCCGCGCAGCTCGTCGATCAGTTCCTCGATCCGGGCCGTCGCAATCGGGTCCAGCGCGGAGCAGGGCTCATCCATCAAGATGACTTCGGGGCTAACGGCGATGGCGCGCGCGATGCACAAGCGCTGCTGTTGCCCGCCCGAAAGCGCCGTACCCGCATCGCTCAGTCGATCCTTTACTTCATCCCACAGACCCGCGCGACGCAGCGATTTTTCGACGATCGCATCCATGTCCGCCTTGGTTGCGGCAAGGCCGTGGATGCGTGGGCCATAAGCCACATTTTCGTAAATGGATTTCGGGAAGGGATTGGGTTTTTGAAAGACCATGCCGACCCGCGCGCGCAGCTGCACCACGTCCATGGCAGTGCCATAAATGTCTTCGCCATCCAGCAGGATGTCGCCTTCGACCCGGCAGCCCGGTATTGTATCATTCATCCGGTTGAGCGTGCGCAGGAAGGTCGATTTGCCGCAGCCCGATGGCCCAATAAAGGCGGTGACATGTTCTGTCGCAATGTCGATCGACACCCGATCGATCGCCTGTTTCGCGCCATAAAAGACGTTCACATTGCGGGCGGAAATTTTAACCGTTTCGGTCGTCATGGGTCACCAGCGCGTTTCAAATTTATTGCGGAGATAAATGGCTAAGCCATTCATCGCGAGGAGAAAAACTAGAAGAACAATAATCGCTGCAGACGTGTTCTGGACAAAGGCTCGGTCCACTTCGTCCGACCAGAGAAAGATCTGCATCGGCAACACGCTGGACGGATCTGTAAAGCCCGATGGCGGTGCTGGCACAAAGGCGCGCATCCCGATCATCAATAGCGGCGCCGTCTCGCCAAGCGCACGCGCCATGCCGATGATAGCCCCGGTCAGAATGCCGGGCAGTGCCAAAGGCAGGACGTGATGGAACACGGTTTGTACTTTGCTGGCGCCCACGGCGAGCGCCGCGTCGCGGATCGACGGCGGCACGGCTTTGATCGCGTTTCGGCCAGCAATGACGATCACAGGCATGGTCATCAGCGCCAGCGTCATTCCCCCCACCAAGGGGGAGGACCGCGGCAGGTTTAGCGTGTTGATAAAAACCGCCAGCCCCAACAGCCCGAAGATGATCGACGGCACGGCTGCCAGATTGTTGATCGAGACTTCGACCATATCGATCCACCGGTTTTTGGGGGCGAATTCTTCAAGATAAATGGCGGCGAGAACGCCCATGGGCAGGGCCAAGCTGATCGTCACCACCATCGTCAGCAGCGACCCTTTGACCGCGGCCCAGACGCCGGCAGTTGTCGGATCGGTGGAATCGGATGCCGTCAGGAATTGGAGATCGAGGCCGCCCACCCCTTTGGCCAGCATGGAGGCCATCAAAAAGGCAAGGAAGGCCAAAGATAGCACGACGGCGCCGAGGCCCAGCGCCTTGAAGCGTCGTTCGGCGGCATAGCGCCGGGAGAGGCGATTTGTGGTCTCTTCGGACTGCCAGTAGCGGACAGGCTTATTCATATGCTTCCCGGAAACGCTTTACGACGCGCAGCGCAATGATGTTGAGAACAAGGGTAACCACGAACAGCACAAGGCCCAGCGCGAAGGCGGACAAGGTCTTGGGGCTGTCGAATTCTTGGTCGCCCGTCAGAAGTTGGACGATCTGGAAGGTGACGGTCGTCATGCTGGCAAAGGGGTTCGCGGACAGGTTTGCCGCGGCGCCGGCGGCCATCACGACGATCATTGTTTCGCCGATTGCGCGGCTGATGGCCAGCATGACGCCCG
>JAHEGQ010000139.1:0-6788 GCA_024645025.1 Sphingomonadaceae bacterium | reverse complement strand
TGCCAGGCAGGGCCGCCGGGATCAGCACCTTCTTGATCGTTTCCGACTTGGTCGCGCCCATCGCCAGCGATCCGTCGCGCATCGCCTGCGGCACGGCGGCAATGCTGTCATCGGCCATTGACGACACAAAGGGGATAATCATGATGCCCATGACAAGGCCCGCCGCCAGAGCACTTTCGGTCGAAGGGTTGGCCATGCCAATCAGGGCCGCAAAGTCGCGGATCATTGGCGCCACTGTCAGGGCAGCAAAATAGCCATAGACCACGGTCGGGATACCAGCGAGGATTTCGAGGAGCGGCTTCAAGACCTTGCGCAAGCTCGCACTGGCATATTGGGTCAGGTAGATCGCGCTCATCAGGCCAAGCGGGATGGCGACAATCATCGCGATGATCGCGCCGATAAAGATCGTTCCCCAAAAAAGCGGCACCGCGCCAAAACTGCCATTGGCAGGGCTCCAATGGAGGCCAAATAGGAAGTCGAGCGCATTGACCTTTGAGAAGAATAGGCCGGTTTCATACAGCAGCGAGGCGATGATGCCCCCGGTCGTCAAGATGGCGAGCAGGGAAGCCAGAAGCAAAATGGCCAGAACGAACCGTTCCACATGGGTACGCGCCGGGAACCGGGCCGTGATACGGGTATAGCCAAATGCGCCCCCGGCAAAAGCGAGCAAGGCGATAAGCCCTGCGCCAATCAGGGCAAATCTAGCGGATGCCGCCTTAACGGCACCGACGAGCTTTTCGGCATCTGGGTTAAACGCGGCGGCACCGGGGTCGGACGCCAGCGCAAAGGCTTCTGCGAGGATGGCATTGCGTTCCATGTCCATCGCCGGAAGATGGATGGCTGCGGGGTCTGCCAGCACGGCGCTGTTGATCAGTCCGGGGGAAACGCTGTTCCAAATGATGTGGCCCATCAGCGCCGGGATCACGATCCATAGCGCTAGATGCCAGCCATGATGGCCGGGACGCGAATGAAGCGCGCCCCGGCCGGTATTGAGCTTTTGGGCCTTTGCCCGGGCGACGAGCCAGCCAATCAGGCCAAGCCCGCCGATCAGGAAAAGGAGAGCTGAAAACGCCATAGACTTATTTTAGGCCCGACGGGTCCATCAGCTTCATGGTCGAAGCGATCTCTGCATTGGCGGCGCGGACGTCGTCCGGCGCAATGACCATGCCTTTCTTCTTCAGATAGCCGTCTGGGCCCCAAGCCTTCGAGAATTCTGTTGCGAACTCCTTGATGCCTTTGATGGCCTTCAGGTGCGCCGCCTTGATGTAGATGTAGAGCGGGCGGGCGCCGGGATAGCTAAAGTCCGACACCGTCTGATAGGTCGGTGCGATGCCCGCCATCGGGATACCCTTCAGCTTGTCAGCATTTTCTTCAAGGAAGGAGAAGCCAAAAATGCCAATGGCCTTGGGATTGGCAGCGATTTTTTGAACAATCAGATTGTCGTTTTCGCCCGCGTCCACATAGGCGCCGTCTTCACGGATCTTCGTGCAGATTGCCTTATGCTGGTCCTTATCCTTTTCCTTCAGGGCTTTCATCGCCGGGTCTGTGTCGCAGCCCTTGGTCAGGATCAGTTCGGCCAATGCGTCGCGCGTGCCCGAGGTGGACGGCGGGCCATAGACGCTGATCGGGATGGCGGGCAGGCTGGGGTTCACATCAGCCCAGGTCTTTGCCGTATTCGGCTTGCCGAACGGCGTGGCGGCCAGCGCCTTGTAAACGTCCACCGGATCAAGCTTCATGTTCGGACCGCCCGAGGCTTCGGCAAAGGCGATGCCATCGAGGCCGACCTGAATTTCAACAATGTCCTTCACGCCGTTCTTGGCGCAATCTTCATATTCAGAGGCCTTGATGCGGCGCGAGGCGTTCACAATGTCGGGATGGGCAACGCCCACGCCAGCGCAGAACAGCTTCATGCCCGCGCCCGTGCCCGTCGATTCAATAACGGGCGGCTTCAGGCCATCCGTCTTGGCGGCATTTTCCGCAACGGCAGAGGCAAAGGGATACACGGTCGAAGAACCGACAATGCGAACGAAATCGCGGCTATCGCCGGATGATTTGCCGCCGCAAGCAGTCAGCGCGACGGCTGAGGTGGCGAGTAATGCAAAAGTAGAGATGAGACGCATGGGTTAAGTCCTCCTAAACGAGTCGGACGAGAAGTATGACGGTTGCATGACAGTTCTGTGACAATCGTTCAGAAGGGCGGAAACAGGCAGGTTGCAGTCGTACCATGACCCAGTCGGCTGGCGATGTCGAACCGCCCACGATGCCGCTCAACGATGTGTTTGACAATCGATAAGCCAAGCCCGGTGCCGCCGATCTGACGGCTGCGCGCGGGGTCTGCGCGATAAAAGCGTTCGGTCAGCCGCGGCATATGCTGCGGGGCGATGCCCTCGCCCTGATCGATGACCGATATAACGATCCAGCCGGACTTGCCCTTTTCCACCCGCACGAGAGCGGGGGTGTCTGTGCCGCCATATTTCAGGGCATTGTCGATCAGGTTACGGATGACCTGCGCCAATTGGGCCCGGTCGCCTGAAATCAGCGCTTGGCTGAGATCGGTTTCCAATTGGACCCGATCCTGCGGGGCGCTCTCCCCCACGCATTGCCGGGCAATGGCGACCAGATCGACCTTTTCCGTGGGGTGTTGGTGCTTTGTGGCCTCAATGCGGGAAAGCGACATCAGGTCTTCAACCAGCGATTGCATCCGGTTGGCTTCCTTGGCGATGATGTCGAGGAAGCGCAGTCGCGTTGCTTCGTTGTCGCCCGCTTTGGGGTCTTTCAGCGTTTCGACATACCCCAGAACGGCGGCCAGCGGCGTGCGCAATTCATGGCTGGCATTGGCCACGAAATCGGCATGGGCGCGGGCAACGCTTTCCTGCACGGAGAGGTCGGTCAGGGTGACAAGCCGGGTCCCATCCGCCAGGCCATTGCTGTCAATCTGCCAAAGGCTCCCCGAGGTCGACAGGCCCGATACCCTGACATGGTCGTTGCGGTTGGCGGTTAGCAACTCAATCGCATCGGGATGGCGCAGGGCCAACCTGACATCCTGCCCAATGACGTGCCGACCGAACATCGATACCGCAGCCGGGTTGGCGTGCAGAATCCGGTCATGCTGCAGCAACAGCGCCGGGATCTCTAGTAGATCAAGGATTTCGGTTGAGGCGGGCAAGGTCAGACTGGCGGGCATGAAAAGGCCCTAACCTCCTTTTATGACAAATTGATGCCAAAGGGGGATCATTGCCTTGCGGCAGCCATTGCAAGCATTTCGCCCATCTTTTGATGCAGCATATTCACTGCCTTGAGTGGCCGAACCATGACCTTGAAATTTGTGATCAAACCAGTGTCGTCCCACGTGATCATATCGATCCCGTCAACCTTGACGCCGTCAATCTCGGCATTGAATTCCAAGATCAGGCTGTTCTGGCCTTCCCATTCTCCAACATAGTGAAAGCCGGTATCGCCAAAGACCTTACCTGCGCTGGCCAGATATTTCAGCGTGATGGGCTTACCCCGCTGCGGCGTGTGAACGACGGGGCTTTCAAACACGGCATCGTCGTGAAGCAGCCCCGCAATTGCGCCTTCATCGCCCGAAAGCGCGACAGCATGCCATTTCTTCGACATTTCGGCAGGGGTCATGTTCAATATCCCAGATCAAGATTGACCAGCGGCTGAAGGGCTTCACCCTTGCGGAAGCGGGCCAGATTTTCAAGAAAACGCTGCGCCGACCGGATGAACATTTTGTCCTGGGCGCGGCCAGACAGGTGCATCGTTACATGCGCGTTGGGCAATTCCCATAAAGGATCTTCGGCGGGCAACGGCTCGGGCGTGGTGACATCCAGAAAGGCTTCTGCAATTCTCTTGTCGCGCAACGCCGACACTAGCGCATCTTGATCAATCACCGTGCCGCGCGCGATGTTGATGATCCGCGCGGTCGGCTTCATCGCAGCCAATTCTGCGGCACCTATCATCCCATCGGTTTCAGCCGTGGCGGGCACTGCAAGAATGATCCAGTCAAAGGCATCCAGCTTGGCGCGCCACGCATCGGGGGTCAGCGTGTTCGGGCCCGGAGATCGGCGCACGACCGTGACATCGACACCAAAGGGGCGCAGCCGTTCATCAATCAGCTTGCCGATTGCGCCATAGCCCAACAGCAACGCCTTTGATCCGAAAAGCTCCGCCTTGCCGGGTGAATCCAAAAGCCATTCATGACGATCTTGCGCCTGCACGACCTCTCGATAGCCCTTGGCCATCGTCAGCATGCCCATCACGACATATTCCGCGATGGTGATCGCGTTGATCCCGGCGCCATTCGTCACCTGCACCCCGCGTTCTTTTAACAGAGCAAGCGGCATGCCATCGACGCCGGCATAGATGGAATTGAGCCATTTCATCTGCGTTGCCGCGGTGATAGCGGCGGCCATATCGGCCTTGTCATACATATCGAACCAGCCAATTTCCGCGAGCGGCGCAAGCGCCATCGCCTCTTCCTTGGTGGTAAACCAGCGGGCATCCACCCCTTCGGGTAGCTGCGCCTCGATCAGCGGCCGGATCAGCGCGGCTATGACGGCAGTGGTCATGATGACAGAATTCTCCCTTATTCGGTTTATCGCCCCTCCGTCAGCCCTTTGGGCTGCCACCTCCCCATCGCATGACGATGGAGAGGAAGGAAGTGGTTAGTTTTCCTCCCCATTGTTGCGACATGGGGAGGTGGCATCGCGCAGCGATGACGGAGCGGTTTTGCCCATGATGGTCAGTCGATGCTCAATAAGAGAGATTAGAGCAGAGGCTGCATCTTCTGCGTTTCGCAAAACATCATGAGCGGGGATGCGCAGGCAATCGATCTTATGGGCGGCGAGCCAAGCATCTCGGGCAGCGTCCCGCTTTGGTTGGTCGGCTATGTCATGCGCGAACCCGTCAATTTCGATTGCGAGATTGGCCCGTGCGCAGAAGAAGTCGAGCACATAAGGGCCAGCGGGATGCTGGCGGCGGAATTTGAGGTCATTAGGGGACGTCTTCAAAATCCGCCATAACAGTCGTTCGGGAAGCGACATGTCCTTTCGCAACTGCCGAGCGCGGTGAACTGTTCTTGCGGGTTTCGCGGGTTTCATTTCCCCTCCGTCAGCCCTTTAGGCTACCGACATATCCTAATTCCTCCCAATTGCCTTGCAATGGGGAGGTGGCATCGCGCAGCGATGACGGAGGGGCTTAACTAGACGTCCAATTTCCAGTCCCAGCCAAGCGGGTCGCCATCCATCACCTCGACACCTTTCGCAAGCAAAGCATCGCGGATCGCGTCGGATGTAGCGAAATCCTTATTGGCGCGGGCGTCCTTGCGGCGGGCCAGTTCGGCGTCGATCTCCGCCGCGGTTGTCTGGGCGTTGGCGGGGCGGACGCGCAGGTCGGCCCGGTCCAGCGTCAGCAGGCCCAGTCCAAGCACCGCATCCATCCGCGCAAGTGCGGCCAATTTCTGGCCAATGTCGACCTTTTTAAGCGCCACAGCGTCGTCCAGCAGGGTCAGTGCCACGGCGGTATTAAGATCGTCCGAGATCGCCGCGTCGAAGCGGGCGAGCAAGTCTTGCAAGCGCGGGTCTGAAACGTCCGAGGTCGCTGAGCCTTGGGCGCGCACCTGCGCCACCGCCATCACCAGTCGCTTCAACCGGGTTGCGGCGGCGGCAAGATTGTCAAAGTTGAATTCCAACTCGCTGCGGTAATGCGCCTGCAAGCAGAGCAGGCGGTAGGCGAGTGGATGAAAGCCGCGATCGACCAGCACCTGCAGGCGCAGGAAATCGCCGGTGGACTTGCTCATCTTGCCGCCGCGATCGATTAGGAAGTTGTTGTGCATCCACATCCGCGCGCCGGAATTTTCAGAGCAGGTCAGGCTTCCGCAGCCGCTGAACGCCTGATTTTGAGCGATTTCATTAGGGTGGTGGATTTCGCGATGGTCGATCCCGCCGGTGTGAATGTCAAAAGGCAGGCCCAGCAGCGCTTCGGACATGACCGAGCATTCCAGGTGCCAGCCCGGCGCCCCCCGGCCCCAAGGGCTGTCCCATTCCATCTGGCGGGTTTCGCCTTCGGGTGTCTTGCGCCAGATCGCAAAATCCGCCTGATGGCGTTTGCCTTCCACGCTCTCGATGCGGCCTTCGCCCTCTTCGGTCGCAGCGCGGGCAAGCCGGCCATAATCGGGGACAGTAGAGGTGTCGAAATACAGGCCCGAGGGCAATTCGTAGCAATGTTTGTCGGCAATCGACTTGGCAAAGTCGATCATGCGCGGGACATAGTCGGTCGCGATGGACCATTGAAAAGGCTGCCGAATATTCAGCCGTTCGATGTCCGCCCAATAGGCATCTGTATAAAATTTCGCGATGTCCCAAGCCGATTTCCCCTGTTGGGCGGCGGCTTTTTCCATCTTGTCATCGCCGGCATCGGCATCCGATGTCAGATGGCCGACATCGGTGATATTGATGACATGGCGCAGCTTATAGCCCTTATAGCTAAGCGTGCGGCCCAGCGTATCGGCAAAGACATAGGCACGCATATTGCCGATATGCTGAAAGTTATA
Organism: Sphingomonadaceae bacterium; assembly: GCA_024645025.1. GTDB lineage: Bacteria > Pseudomonadota > Alphaproteobacteria > Sphingomonadales > Sphingomonadaceae > Aquisediminimonas. The sequence goes on along the minus strand of JAHEGQ010000139.1, from coordinate 232 downwards.
GACGGTCGGCCCGCAGGTGTAGACGCGCGCTTCGCCCGGATGGACGGGCTGGAAGGCTTCCAACTGGCGGGTCAGGCTGTTGAACAGCTTTAGGGGGGCAGCGTCGGTCATGCCTTCGCCTCTAGGCAAGCCGAACCCTATCGGCAAGGGACGGCTAACGCGGCAAGACGGCGATGCGCCCCCCCACATCCAGAACGTCGATCTTCATATCGAACAGGGCCGACAAAGTATC
>JAHEGQ010000131.1:13734-14722 GCA_024645025.1 Sphingomonadaceae bacterium | reverse complement strand
CCGGATGGGTCTTAAAGGCGCAAGATAAATGCAAAATCGCTATTTAACTAGGAAAATAGATGCCAAGATAACATACGGTATCAACTTCACTAATTACCCGGGCAATGCAGATGAGCCAGCTGAAAAAGAATATAGTGGCACTTTTTGTGACGGGCGGACTTTCCTGCAGTGCGGCGCTCGCGCAGGTACACGTTGACGGGTATTTCAGGAAAAATGGCACTTATGTTGCGCCACACATGCGCAGTTCTCCCAACGGCACCGTACTCGATAACTGGTCCACTAGGGGAAACATTAACCCCTACACGGGTAAAGACGGTTGGAAAAATCCTCCGCCTGTAGCGCCGTCAACTTGGCAGCCCTATCTTTTTTTTCCCCCTACCGCTCTACCTCAACAATCTTACTCGCCCGCCGACGCGGCGCGGGAAACGACGATAGCCACTCCTCGCGTAGCGGTAACCAAGCCCACCACCTCCGTTGACCCTCAATTCGGAGCGATGCTCGATGCATGGAAAACGCTAGATGCGAATGCTCAAGGCGCGGTTAGCATTCCTTCAGCCAAGCCTATATCCTCAGATGTAGTTATCGTGCGCGAGTTTGGCGGTCTGCCGCATGCAGGGGCGACGGTCCACGAAGGAGTGGATATTTCTGGATCGTTTGGCGCGCCGGTTTACGCAACAGCTGAGGGTTATGTGGTCCGTGCAGAACGCTCTGCGGGCTTCGGCAACCTTGTGGAACTGGAACACGGCAAAGGCATTCAGACCCGTTATGGCCAGCTGTCGCAAATAATCGTGCAACCGGGTGCGCGCGTCGTGCGTGGTCAGCTGATTGGCCGGATGGGGTCGGCGGGCCATGCAACGGACAGCATTCTGCATTATGAGGTCCTTTTGGATGGGCATGCCGTGAACCCGATCCCCTTCCTGCGTACTGATGCATATTTAGTGGCAAGCGATAAAAATGACGGCGATGGCGTCATGTCAAATGTCTCCAA
>JAHEGQ010000131.1:0-13724 GCA_024645025.1 Sphingomonadaceae bacterium | reverse complement strand
TGGTGGCAAGCAGGGTTGACTTGGCTGATCAAGCAATGCGGCTATGCGTGCCGCTTGAGGCAAACGCAAGTAAACCCAGAACCAGCCAATGATCTCGGGTTGCGGCAAGGCGGCAGCCGCCCCAAGCCCCAAAAACGGGGCGCAGATAGAGGATGTTGGTTATTGAAGCCATATAGCAAGCTTCTGAGTAAACCATCCGCAGGTAGGCCCAGAATAACAGCCGTCACGTCGGGAATGCACGACTTAGTGCAGCGTATCATGACTAAATCTGGCGTCGCTGATTACCCTCATTCGCAATCGGCATATCCCGTGCTAGCCTCTTAGCCTCCTGCCTTAGGCCGGATACGGTCGCGCAGAAGAGGTGGTGCCGGTTGTCTTGAATGTTCAACGGTAATGAATGCTGCTGAAGTAACTCATGCTCGAGCAGCCATGGCTCATCGTGCTCAGTCCAGCAGACAAGTGCGTTTTTATCCATCCACTCGTCGAGCCACTGCTCACCGATATGTGTAAAAGTCATTCGCCGGCCGCTCCCAACACGCCGCAATGGAAGGTCGTTGGTGGGCGCAAACAAAACACCAAGCGTTAAACGCAAGGTCGAGCCTTCAGCATTGCCGCGGTAGTGGTAGGTAATCCTCTTTCTGAGGTTCTGACGGCTTTTGGGGTTTTTTGGCGATATGCCAACATAGAGCAGCGTCAGGCCATCCCTTGAGTGGCAGCCGTCCACAGGCACAAACGGGGGGACATTCCGAAAGAACCAAGCGTAAACGCCTCGCACAGGGGGAATGATATCTGGCTTTGAAAGGATTTCTGCTCTTGTGAATAGGGGAGCATCTTCGAAAAATGTCATCAAAACTTCTGCTTCTATGCGTCGATATGTTGGCTACAAAGACCATATGAGCGACGCCTTTTCCAGCCTTGAACGCTTCATCCGCCATGAAATGCGGATGTCCCACGTTTACCAGCCCGTCATGTTGCGAGAGCTTCTGCGGTCTCACGGGAGTTCATCGGTCAACCAGATCGCCAAGGCGCTTCTCTCGCATGACGCCTCCCAGATCGAGTATTATGAGCAGATCACCAAAAACATGGTTGGCAAGGTGCTGACCAAGAACCGGGGGATTACCGAGCGGGACGCAGATAGCTTCCGGCTTAAGGGCTTTGAGACCCTAACTTCGGATGAAGTCTCTGTGCTTGTCGCTTTGTGCGAAAGTAAGATCGACGAATACGTAAGTAAACGCGGCGAAGCGATCTGGGCACACCGTCGAAAATCTTCGGGCTATATCCCGGGCACTGCGCGCTATGAGGTCCTCAAGAGGGCAAAATTCCGGTGCGAGCTTTGCGGGGTATCTGCCGACGAGAAGGCACTTGAGGTGGACCACATCCTTCCTCGAAACCTAGGCGGGAGCGATGAGGAGAATAACCTTCAGGCACTCTGCTACTCTTGCAATGCTACCAAGCGAGATCGAGATGACACTGACTTCCGGGGGATGGCTAGCGCCTATCTGACCCGCAGCGCGGGTTGCCCCTTCTGTGAACTATCGCCGCAACGCATCCTCGCTGAAAATGAGCTAGCAACTGCGTTCAGAGATGCCTTCCCAGTTACCGAGCACCACACTCTGATAGTACCAAAGCGACATGTCGCGGACTACTTTGATCTATTTCAGCCGGAGCGTAATGCGATGCAGACGCTGATTGGGCAGCAGCGGGACTTGATCCTGTCGAACGACCCATCAGTGACGGCCTTCAACATTGGCATAAATGCGGGGGCAGACGCGGGCCAGACCATCTTTCATTGTCATGTGCACCTTATCCCAAGGCGCAAAGGCGACGTTCAAGAGCCACGTGGAGGCGTAAGGGGGGTCATTCCGGATAAGCGGAATTATTCTGGATAAGGCTGTCACGAAGAGCTCGCTTGACTGCGTATATAAGTTACATCGAACGAGCAAAATCGTATGTAGGAAGGAAGATTGGGTCCCATCAGCACAAAAGGTGGGGTGCCATCCCGGTGGGGTCTTGCCGGTCAGTTTTTATGACGGGGTGGGGTTATCCTAGTGACCCTCCTATTGGGGAGCGTTTTTGGTAACTCAAGATATCTGGTCGAAAAAACCTTGGATATCTGGGAAATGATGGCGGAGACGGAGGGATTCGAACCCTCGATACGGTTACCCGTATGACGCTTTAGCAAAGCGTTGGTTTCAGCCACTCACCCACGTCTCCGGCGCATTTGGCTGAGGGGCCTATAGCGAGGCGTTTAGGCGGAGACAATGCCTTGTGCGCGTGTTGTGGAAGATTCAGGTTGGCGCGAAAGCAATGCGGCTCGTCGCGGGGGGCTTGCTGCCATGCCAAACCGGGCCGCATGGTCCTGACGATAACCGTTTTCATCTGTCCCTTGGGGAGGTTTTATGATCCAGCGCGCGATAAGCAGCAAATTTCTGAGCCGACTTGGCCTGATTGGCTGGACTTTCCTCCTTCGGTGCCCAACGGTGCGGCAACGGCCGCTGCTGCGGGGACCTATAAAAAGGATGATTTGATTGGGGCTGCGCAGGGTGTGTTTGGCAAAGGCGCCCAAGGCCTTGCGGAGCTGCTGGAAAAAATACTGAAAGATCAGGGAGAACCCAACGCCTATATCACCGGGCGAGAGGCTTCGGGTGCCTTTGTTTTGGGCCTGCGTTATGGGTCAGGCACGTTAGCGCATAAGGTGGAAGGCCAGCGTCCAGTCTATTGGACGGGGCCGTCGCTGGGTGTTGATGTCGGCGGTGATGCCACCAGAACCTTTGTTCTGGTCTATAATCTTTATGACAGCCAAGACCTTTATCAGCGCTTTGCCCAGATTGAGGGGCGCGCCTATTTTGTCGGTGGTTTGTCCGCAACCTTTTTGCAGCGCGGCAATATCGTCGTGATCCCGATCCGCATGGGGGTCGGGATGCGGCTGGGCGCCAATATCGGCTATATGAAGTTCAGCGAAAAGGCGAAGTGGCTGCCTTTTTGATCAGCCGAGCCGCCAGCCAAGCGTTTCGCCCGCGTGAAAGGGCACAAGCTGCGATCCGGCGGCCGGAATGCTGTCGGGCACCTTTTCGCCACCACGGACAAGCGTGATCGTATCGGCGTTGACCGGCAGCCGATAAAAAGCCGGTCCATTGAGCGAGGCGAAGGCTTCCAAGCGATCAAGTGCGCCGTCTTCATCAAAGACGGCGGCATAGCTTTCAATCGCATAGGGGGCATTGAACACGCCTGCGCAGCCGCAGCTGGCCTCTTTGGTTTCAATGGCGTGGGGCGCGGTATCGGTGCCCAGAAAAAATTTGGGAGAGCCCGAGGTCGCCGCTTTGCGCAATGCCAAGCGGTGCACCTCGCGCTTCACGATCGGCAAGCAATAAAGGTGCGGGCGGATGCCGCCGACCAGCATATCGTTGCGACTGATGTGCAGATGCTGCGGCGTTATGGTTGCGGCGATATTGGGGCCAGCGGCTAGAACAAAGTCCGCTGCCTCCTTGGTTGTGATATGCTCAAAGACAGTCCTCAGCCCGGGAAAGTCCTTCACGATGCGGGAGAAAATACGGTCGATAAACACCGCCTCCCGATCAAAGACATCAACGTCATGATCGGTCACTTCGCCATGGACCAGAAAGGGCATCCCGATCTTTTCCATGCGGGCCAGCACCGGATAGAGTTTTGCAATATCGCTGACGCCGTGCGCTGAATTGGTGGTGGCGTTGGCTGGATAGAGCTTGGCCGCTGCAAAAGCCCCGCTGTCAAAGCCTTCAGCCAGTTCATCCGGGTTGGTCGTGTCGGTTAGGTAACAGGTGATCAGGGGATTGAAATCGGTGCCTTCGGGCAGTGCGGCCAAAATCCGATCGCGATAGGCGCGCGCCATCGCAGGTGTTGTCACCGGCGGCTTCAGATTTGGCATCACAATCGCGCGTCGAAACTGGCGGGCGGTATAGCCCACAACGGCCTTTAACATATCGCCATCGCGCAGATGCACGTGCCAATCGTCCGGGCGGCGGATGGTGAGGCTGGTCGTCATGCGGGCTCCGTCATTGTTAATGGCTTGGGAATCAGCAAAAGCCTCCCTAGATGAAGCCTATGCCAGATACCATGCTTGCCGACCGCGCTCTATTACGCCTTGCTGGGGATGACGTGCGCGGATTTCTTCAGGGTCTTGTCACCAATGACGTTTTGGGGCCGCTGCCCGTCTGGGCGGGCTTGCTCTCGCCACAGGGCAAGGCGTTGTTCGATTTTTTCGTCTGGGCCGATGGCGCGGATCTGCTGATCGATTGTGAAGCCGAGATGGCGGATGCGCTGGCCAAGCGATTGGGCCTGTATCGGTTGCGGCGGCTGATCACGATCGCACGCGATCCCACGCTGGCGGTCCATTGGTCAGCGAGGCCGGGGCAGGGCGTGCCCGACCCCCGACTTGCCGCCCTTGGCTGGCGCTGGCTTGCCCCGCCCGCTGGCCAACCGGCAACCGGCTATCACACCCATCGTCGGTCGCTGGGCGTTGCCGAAGGGGTAGGCGAATTGGGGCAGGACAAGACGCTGTGGCTGGAGGCCAACGCCGCCGAACTGAACGGCGTCAATTTTACGAAGGGCTGCTATATCGGGCAGGAAAATACCGCCCGGATGCACTATCGCCAAAAGGTCAATCGCCGCTTGTTCGTTCTGCCCGATGGCCGGGTGGAGCGCCGCGCGGTGGACGCCCCCGGCGATGCCTTAGTGCCTGAATGGCTGGCGCGAGCCTTGGCAAGCGGCGGCATTTAAGCCTTTTCCTAAGCCGCCGAACGCACTACCCCTGCCGCAAAAGGGGGCGTCATGATCGATCAAGCTTTGGCCGCGCTGGGCCTGCCATGGGCGGCCGCAATGGCGCTGGGCGGCACCATTTTGGGCGCGGCGGTTGTGCGCGGATTGACCGGTTTTGGCTTTGCCATTCTTGCGGTCCCGCTGATGGGGCTTGTGATTGCGCCCACCGATGCCGTCCTGCTGGCCATTTTACTGCAAACCTGGATTGGCCCTTTTGGGGTGAAGAAGGCCTTGGGCCACATCAATTTGAAGCTGGTCGCCGGGATTGCCCTGTTCGCCATGATCGGGACGCCCCTTGGCCTATTGGTGCTGGCCCAGACGCCGCATGATGTGGCCCGGCTGCTGATCGCGGGGATTGCGGTGGCGTGTTTTGGGACCTTTTTGGTCAAGCGCAATCCAACGCCCAACCCCGCTGTATCGCACGTTGCCAGCACGGGCCTTGCCGCGGGTTTTCTGAATGGCTTTGCAGCCATGCCCGGCCCGCCGGTTATCCTTTATTTCGTGCGGCCGGGCGTCAGCCCGATGGCGGCGCGAGGATCGATGATCCTTGTTTTCTTCGCCGCGGGCATTGCGGGCACCACGACGGCTGCGGTGCGCGGGCTGCTGACGCCGCACCTCTTGCTTTTGTCGGGGGCGGCCTTTCCCTTGATGCTCTTGGGCAACCATGTTGGGGCGCGGTTTTTTGGGGTAGTGCCTGAACCGATTTGGCGGGGGATCGTGGTGGCGCTGCTCTGTGTGGCGGCCGCTGGGGCTTTGGCCAAGCTATAGGCCCCACCAAGGAGCGGGGTTGACGCAGACAGGTCACCCCGCCAATCGGGAAAGCTCAAGCGAAAGGGGTATCAGGTGGAAGCGGTCACCAGTATCGAAGGTAAAGCCTATCCATTTGGGCTTAAGAATATCGACACCGATGTCATCATCCCGGCGGAATGGCTGAAAACAATCACGCGCACGGGCCTTGGCAAAGGCGCGTTTGAGGCGTTGCGCAAAGACCCGGACAATCTTTTTGACAGCCCAGCCTATGCTGGCGCGCCGATTTTGATTGCGGGCGACAATTTTGGCTGCGGCTCCAGCCGGGAACACGCGGCCTGGGCACTGGCCGATCTGGGGATCAAGGCGGTGATCGCCCCCAGCTTTTCAGACATTTTTTCAGGCAATGCCTTTAAGAACGGCATTTTGACGGTGGTCCTGCCGCAAGAGGCGGTGGACCGGTTGTTGGAAGTCGCCAAGACAGACCCCATCCATATCGATCTGGAAACCCAGACCGTTACCACCCCCTATCAGGATCGCTTCCAGTTCGACATCGACGCGTTTCGCAAGCATTGTCTGCAGAACGGGTTGGATGAAGTCGGCCTGACGCTGGCGATGGATGACAAGATTTCAGCCTATGAGAGCCGGGCAAAATCAGCCTGGCCCTGGCAAGCAGGAGCGGTAACATGAAGGCATTGCTATCCAAACAGCCCGGCGGCCCTGAAACGCTGGTTCTGGAAGATGTTCCAGAGCCTGTGCCCGGTCCGGGCCAGATCCTGATTTCGGTCAAGGCCTGTTCCGTCAACTATCCCGACGTTCTGGTGATTGAGGATAAATATCAGTTCAAGCCGCCCCGGCCCTTTGCGCCGGGCAGCGAAGCCGCGGGCATTGTGGAAGCCGTGGGCGAGGGCGTGACCCAGTTCAAGCCCGGTGATCGGGTGCTGGGCGCGACCGGTAATAATGGCGGCATGGCCGAAAAGGCGCTGCTCAATGCGGCGACCAGCTATCCCTTGCCGGCCGAACGCAGCTTTGCCGAAGGGGCCGCGTTGATCCTGACCTATGGCACGTCAATCCATGCGCTGGTTGATCGCGGCCATTTAAAGGCCGGGGAAACCTTGCTGGTGCTAGGGGCAGCCGGAGGCGTTGGGCTGGCCGCGGTAGAACTGGGCGTCGCCTATGGCGCACGGGTGGTCGCGGCGGTGTCGTCGGAAGAAAAGGCCGCCGCGGTCCGCGCAGCGGGCGCGCATGATGTGGTCATTTATGGCCGGGCGCCTTTTGATAAGGACCAGTCCAAAGCGCTGGCGGACGCCTTTAAGGCCGCTGTCGGCCCCAAGGGCGCGGATGTAATCTATGATGCCGTGGGCGGCGACTATGCTGATCCGGCCATTCGCTGCATTGCGTGGGAAGGGCGCTATCTGGTCGTCGGTTTTCCGGCTGGCATCCCGCGGTTGCCGCTGAACCTGACGCTGCTGAAGAGCTGCGATGTCTGCGGCGTTTTCTGGGGCGCCTTTACCATGCGCGACCCGGACACCAACCGGGCGCATATCGCCGAATTGTTCGATCTGTGGCAGCAGGGGAAAATTCACCCGCGCGTCACCGATACTTTCCCGCTGGCACGGGGGGGCGAGGCCATTGCAAAAATGGCGCGTCGCGAAGCCATCGGTAAACTTGTCGTAACCATGGATTAAGGCTGTGCTGCCCCCAGGGGCTGTTGAAGCCGGGGGCAGCACACCTTATCTTGGAAGGGCAATCAAGGAACAGAGGGACCTGTCCATGACCAGTTTTGACGACCGCGAAGCCGCCTTTGAAAATAAATTTGCGCATGATCAGGAAATGGCGTTTCGCGTCATTGCCCGGCGGAACCGTCTGGTCGGCGAATGGGCGGCCAAAAAGATGGGCCTGACCCCGGCAGAAACAGATGCCTATGCCAAGTCGGTCGTGCAGGCCGATTTTGAAGAGGCCAGCGATGAGGATGTTGTCCGCAAGCTGCTGGGGGACCTGATCGCCGCCGGCGTTGATACGAGTGACGAAGACGTGCGCACCGCGATGGCCGCCAATTTGGTTGAGGCACGTCGCCAGTTGCTGGAGGCGAAATAAGCGCCATGCCAATGGCAGCTGCCGATATTGAAACGCTAATTCTTGCGGCCTTTCCCGATGCCAAGGTTGAGATTACCGACCTTGCGGGCGATGGAGACCATTATGCCGCGCGCGTGGTGAGCGCGGCCTTTCGCGGCCTGCCGCGCGTGCGCCAGCATCAGGCCGTTTATGCCGCTTTAGGGGGACGTATGGGGGGCGAACTTCACGCCCTTCAGCTGACCACCGCCATCCCCGATTGAGGAGACTTCAAAATGACCGATACCAACGCCCGCATTGGCGACATCGTCAATGCCAATGATGTTGTCCTGTTTATGAAGGGCACGCCGCTGTTCCCGCAATGCGGGTTTTCCAGCCGGGCCGTCGCGATACTCGACCGTTTGGGCGTGGCCTATGCCAGCGTCGATGTGTTGCAGGATGCCGCTATTCGGGCCGGCATCAAGGACTATTCGGACTGGCCAACCATCCCCCAGCTTTACGTAAAGGGCGAATTTGTTGGCGGGTCCGACATCATGATGGAAATGTTCGAAGCCGGTGAACTGGAAACGCTGATGGCGGAACAGGGTGTTGCCAGCGCCGAATAATTCGGACGAACGAAATATTAAAATCGTTCACCTGCCGTTCACGGCGGTCTGGTCATAAGAGGGTCATAGCCTCTGCTCGCAGCGCCCCCCTCCCGCGAGTAGAGACACTCTTGGTCCGGCAACCTCCCCCCCCCATGCCGGACTTGACCGGGAAGCGGGCGGACCATCCCACCGCCTGCTTCCCGGCCTCCTCTTTCCCGGTTGTTGAATAATGGCGGCGGGTCCGCCATGGCAGATACGCATGAACGTGCCTGATCTTTCAAAAGAACCCTATGCCGTGGCGGAGCAGGTGAGCCCGCTTGTCCGCCGGGTGCTGGCGCATAATCCCTCGCCCTTCAGCTATACCGGCACGCAGACCTATATCGTCGGCACGGGTGAGGTGGCGGTGATTGATCCCGGCCCCTTGGGTGATGATCCCGGCCATATCGATGCGCTGCTGCGCATCTTGGCGGGGGAAAGGGTCAACGCCATCCTGTGCACCCATACGCATCGCGATCACAGCCCGGCGGCGGCCCCATTGGCGACCGCGACGGGCGCGCCGATTATCGGCTGTGCGCCCTTGGTGTTGCAGGATGATGGCCCGCGATCGGACGCCAGCTTTGATGCGACCTATGCGCCTGATCGGGTGTTGGAAGATGGCGAAAGCCTGTCCGGCCCGGGCTGGACGCTCACCGCCTTGGCAACGCCGGGCCACACATCCAACCATTTGTGCTTTGCGCTGCCGCAAGAACAGGCGCTGTTCACGGGCGACCATATCATGGGCTGGTCTACCACCGTTGTTTCGCCGCCGGACGGCGATATGGCGGCCTATATGCGCAGCCTGGCCTTGCTGATGACACGCGAGGACGCTGTCTATTATCCCGCACATGGCGCGCCGATTGAAACGCCCAAAAGGTTGGTGCGCGGCATGATGGGCCATCGAAAGCAGCGCGAGGGTCAGATTTTGCGCCTGCTGGCGGCGGGGACGGGGCATATCCCCGATATGGTTGCGCAGATGTATAAGGGTGTCGATAAAAGGCTTCACCCGGCGGCGGGCCGCTCGGTCTTGGCGCATTTGATCGACTTGCGCGACAGGGGCATGGTTGCCGGGGCAGAGGAAGATTGGGCGCTGGTTTCCAACGATCTTTAGGTTTACTAGGCGGCAAAGTTTGCGCCGGTTATGGGGCGCTGAAGCCTTATTGTGAAAAGAGGACGACAGGCGATGAATGCACCGACGGGCCCCTTGGCAGGCATTGATATCCGCGCCGGCATTGAACAATTGCGCAAAGAGCGCAACGCCATCATCCTTGCCCATTATTATCAGCGGCCCGAAATTCAGGATCTCGCCGATTATGTGGGCGACAGTCTGGAACTCAGCCGCAAGGCCCAACAGACCGATGCCGAGGTCATCGCCTTTTGCGGCGTCCGCTTCATGGCAGAGACGGCGAAGATCCTGTCGCCCGAAAAGACTGTGATCCTGCCGGATATGGATGCCGGGTGCAGCCTGGAAGATAGCTGCCCGCCCGATCAGTTCGCCGCGTTTCGCGCCGCGCATCCCGATCATATCGCGCTCACCTATATCAATTGCTCGACCGAGGTGAAGGCGCTGTCGGACATCATCGTCACCAGTTCGTCGGCGGAAAAAATCCTGTCGCAAATCCCCCTAGATCAGAAGATCATCTTTGGCCCGGATAAGCATTTGGGCGGCTATTTGCAGCGCAAGCTGGGGCGCGAGATGCTATTATGGCCCGGCGTGTGCATCGTCCATGAGGCGTTTTCGGAAACCGAATTGATCAAGCTCAAGGCCCAGCACCCCGGCGCACCGGTCGCCGCGCACCCGGAATGCCCAGCGCATATTGTGGACCATGCCGATTATGTGGGGTCCACCAGCGGCATCCTGACCTATGCCAAGGAAATGCCGGGCGACACGCTGATTGTGGCGACAGAGCCGCACATCATCCACCAGATGCAATTGGCGATGCCGCACAAGAATTTCATCGGCGCGCCGGGCGCGGACGGCAATTGCAACTGCAATATCTGCCCGTACATGGCGCTCAACACGCTGGAAAAGCTCTATATCGCCCTGCGCGATCTCAGCCCGCAGGTGCATATTGAAGAAGGGCTGCGTTTGAAGGCGAAAAAGAGCCTGGATCGGATGCTGGACATGGCCAGCGGCACCGTGGGGCAGGGTGATCTGGGTGCCCGCCCGGCATGAGTTTTTCTCCCGCCCCTTTTGCGCTCGACAATTTTGATCTGGACGGTTTTGTCCGCACCACGCTGGCGGAAGATCTGGGCCCCACTGGGCGTGATGTCACGTCGGAAAGCGTGATCCCGGCGGATGCGCGATTTACCGGCGTGATGGACAGCCGCGATGCGATCATCGTCGCGGGTCTGCCGCTGGCGGATGCCATTTTCCGCCATCTCGATCCGGCTATTGAAATCCGTTTTCTGGCAGAAGACGGCGCACGCGCCGCGCCGGGCACCCCGCTGATGACCTTGTCGGGCAAGGCGCGCGCGCTGCTGACGGCGGAACGCTCCGCGCTCAACATCGTCCAGCACCTCTCGGGCATCGCAACGATGACCCGCGCTTATGTGGACGCCATTGCCGGGACGGGCTGCACCCTGCTGGATACCCGCAAGACGATCCCCGGCCTGCGCGTGCTGGAAAAATATGCCACGCGCATGGGCGGGGCGACCAACCACCGCATGGGCCTGTGGGATGCGGCGATGATCAAGGATAACCATGTCGCCGTTGCCGGTGGCGTGGCCGAAGCCGTGAAGCGCGCGCGCGACGCGGGGGTGGCCCGCATCATTTTGGAAGTGGACCGACTGGATCAGATTGAACCCGGTCTGGCCGCCGGGGCGACGCATTTGCTGCTCGACAATATGGATGCCGCGCATTTGCGAGAAGCGGTCGCCTTGGTCGCAGGCCGCGTGCCGACAGAGGCCTCGGGTGGGGTCACGCTGGACACTATCCGCGCCAAGGCAGAAAGCGGCGTGACCTATATCTCCGTCGGCCGCCTGACCCAAAGCGCACCTGCCGCCGATATCGGGCTGGATTTCAAACAGGCTTAGGGTCTTGGCTCGGCCTTATGGGGCCACCAAAAACCCCCTCAGGCCTTTTCAATCCGCTCTACCGCCAGGATATTGTGCGCCACCCTTTTGCCTTCCACGTGCTGCAAGGTGCCGCGCTTGGGATGCAGATTTTCGGCTGTGTGCAAAATGCGGTAGCTGCGATCATCCATCAGCAGCAGATAGACGCCTAAATCCTCGGCAAAAGACAAAAGACCCGTCAGCCGTTCATGCAGTTTAAGGGACATTTACGCCTCCCCTGAAAAGTCTGTGGCGGTGCGCCCCCGCACATGACTTCTCTGAACCCTTGGTGATCGGGGAGTTAGCAAACCGCAAAAGACGGCTCCTGAGACCTTTGGGCTGGAAAGCCTTGGACATACGCCACAGGCTCCCCGACCATAGGGTCAGGAAGTGCGGTGCTGATACGGCCAGCACCAATCCGCTTTTGCAGGGTTGCTACACCCCGGAAGCCGTGCGTGGCGGCTTCAACCGGGGTTATCGGTCAGTTCGGGCAGGGAGGCAAGGGGGGCAAATCCCGGGATCGGAACGTGGGAAAACCCCTTGATGCGCAATTCCTCTTTCCTTGAGGGGGCGGGGATGCCAGATTTCATCCGAAAACCACATCAGGAGAGCTTGTTCATGGAAATCGTTGCCGAAGGCCTTGCCTTTCCCGAAGGCCCTGTTGCCATGCCAGATGGCAGCGTCATCCTGACCGAAATCGCCAATGGCCAGATCACCCGCATATGGCCAGATGGCCGCAAAGAGGTGGTGGCGCGTCCCGGTGGCGGCCCCAATGGCTTGGCGCTTGGCCCGGATGGCAAGCTGTATTGCACCAATAATGGTGGCTTTAACTGGAATGAATCGAACGGCATGCGCGCGCCGCATGGCATTGCGGACGATTATTCCGGCGGGCGGATTGAACGGATTGATATTGAAACCGGGGCGGTCGAGGTCCTGTATAAATCGGGCGATTTCGGCTGCGTGCTGCGCGGCCCCAACGACATTGTGTTTGATGCGCATGGCGGCTTTTGGTTCACCGACCATGGCAAGGTGGATTATGCCCAGCGCTGCCACGATATTGTTGGCATCTTCTATGGCAAAACCGATGGCAGCTTTTTGGAAGAGGTGATCTTCCCGTCGAACAACCCCAATGGCGTTGGCCTGTCGCCGGATGGCAAGCGGCTTTATGCGGCAGAAACCTATACCTGCCGCCTGATGGCGTTCAACGTCATCGCGCCGGGCAAGGTGGATGATGCGGCCGGGCCGGGTGGCCCCGGCATCCCCATTTATCGTCCGGCGGGCTATAAGTTTTTTGATAGCCTTGCGGTGGAAGCCAGTGGCAATGTCTGCGTGGCGACGATTGGGGAATGCGGCATCTCTGTCATCTCGCCCGAAGGCGATCTGGTTGAATTTGTGGCGACCGACGACATCTTCACCACCAATATTTGTTTTGGGGGCGACGATATGATGGATGCGTGGATTTGCCTGTCGGGCACCGGGCGTCTGGCCAAGACGCGCTGGAAGCGCCCCGGCCTGAAACTGGAATATTGATCCCATGGCCCGCATCCATGCCGAAAACCATCTGCTGGACCGGATCGGTTGGCTGCGGGCCGCCGTTTTGGGGGCGAATGATGGGATTGTGTCCACATCCAGCCTGGTGATTGGGGTCGCGGCGGCCGGCACGCCGTCCCCGGCGCTGTTGATGACGGGGATCGCCGGGATGGTGGCAGGGGCCATGTCGATGGCGGCGGGTGAATATGTCTCCGTCAGTTCGCAAGCCGATGCCGAAGCGGCAGACATCGCCAAGGAAAAGGGGGAATTGGCAACCAACGCCGCCTTTGAGCGGGAAGAACTGATCGCCATTTATCAGGAGCGCGGGCTGGATCGGGCACTGGCCGAACAGGTGACCGATCAGTTCATGGCGAAAGATGCGCTCAAGGCCCATTTGCGCGATGAGCTGGGATTGACGGAGGAAATGGCCGCCCGGCCTTTCCAAGCCGCTTGGGCCTCGGCGGTGGCCTTTTCCATCGGCGCGGCGCTCCCGCTGCTGGTGGCTTGGATTGCCCCGCGCCATGGCGTTGAATATGCGATTGCGGGCGCCTCGTTGCTCTTCCTTGCCCTGCTGGGCGGGGTAGGCGCCAAAATGGGCGGCGCGCCCATCGCCAAGGCGGTCGTCCGCGTGACCTTTTGGGGCGCCTTTGCCATGGCGGCGACTGCGGCCATTGGCAGTCTGTTCGGCACAAGCGTGGCATGATGCAGCCCGCCATTGCGGGATTTTCTGCAAACGTTAAAGAGGCGGGCTTAAGGAGACAGGGCCGCCATGAATAAGCTTTACCCCAGCGCTGCTGCTGCACTTGATGGCCTGCTGCGCGATGATATGCTGATTGCGGCGGGTGGCTTTGGCCTGTGCGGTATTCCGGAACGCCTGATCGACGCGCTGGTGGCGAGCGGGGT
>JAHEGQ010000221.1:2250-3043 GCA_024645025.1 Sphingomonadaceae bacterium | reverse complement strand
TGTGCCAATGGTTATGGCAAACGGTCCAGCGCCTATGAATATCGACGCACGGGCCGTGGCGGCCAAGGGATCACCAATATCGACAATATCGCCCGCAATGGCCCCGTTGTCGCCAGCTTCCCGGCCCACGACACCGCCCAAATCATGCTGGTGACCGATCAGGCCAAGATGATCCGCATGAAAGTGTCGGATATGCGCGTAATTGGCCGCAACACCGCCGGCGTCCGCTTGTTTGACGTGGCAGACAATGAGCAGGTTGTGAGTGCCGCATTGATTGAAGCGGACGAAGATGGAGAAGAGGCTGATGACAGCGCCATCGAAGCCACTGCGATTGAAGCGGTTTCAGGAGAGGGCGAAGCGCCATCAGTCTCTCCACAAGACTGAGGATTCGGGCGAGGAGTGCAATGCTCCTCCCCTCATAAATCCCTGACATTGTGGCAAAGAAAAACCCCGGTCCAAAAGGCCGGGGTTTTTCTTATTGAGCGTGAACCGAAATTCTTAGCGCTTGAGCGAAAGCCCACCGAAACGCTTGTTGAACTTGGCAACCTGGCCGCCCGTGTCCATCAAACGCTGGGCGCCGCCCGTCCAGGCCGGATGCGCAAGCGGATCAATGTCGAGCGTCATCGTGTCGCCTTCCTTGCCCCAGGTGGAGCGGGTTTCGAACACGGTGCCGTCGGTCATCTGCACCTTGATCATGTGATAATCGGGATGGATATCGGCCTTCATTTCGAATCGCTTTCTATGTGACCGGTTCCGACCGGCCTGAAACGGAACGGCGCGCATAGCGGGGCGA
>JAHEGQ010000221.1:0-2240 GCA_024645025.1 Sphingomonadaceae bacterium | reverse complement strand
TCATCTGCACCTTGATCATGTGGTAATCGGGATGGCCTTCTTTTTTCATCATCTTGCTCCGGTTGGGGCTGGTTCCGACCAGCCAAGGATGCGGGAAAGCGCGGGCCTTAGCGGCTTGTCTGCCGCTTGGCAAGCAAAGGCGGTCAGGCGGCGGGTGGATCCGCGATCATGGCGGTGAAATTGGCTTCGGCGGCCAGCTTACCGTCGATCAATGCACGGCCCACAAATTTGCAGACAGAAGCCCGCTTTTGGACAAATTCTGCCTCAAGCGTCAGCAAGCACCCCGGCTCAACGGGGGTGCGGAACTTTGCCCCGTCAATCGCCATGAAATAAACGAGTTTGCCGGACCCTGCGAGACCCAGCGACTCAATGGCTAAAACGCCCGCGGCCTGCGCAAGTGCTTCCACAATGAGCACCCCCGGCATGATCGGTCGACCAGGAAAGTGCCCCTGAAAGAACGGCTCGTTGATCGTGACCGCCTTGATCGCGCGGATCGACTGATCCGGCACGATCTCTTCTACGCGATCAACGAGCAGCATTGGGTAGCGGTGCGGCAAAGCTGCCAGCACCGCACGAATGTCAAGCGCGCCTGCCACCGTTAATACCCGTCTTTCCCTTAACGACCCTGCGGCTGCTGCCCGGCGGCGGCAGGTGCCGCGGCACGTTGCTGCTGACCCGGCTGCCAATCGGCTGGCGGATTGATCGAAACGCTGGGCACAAGCACATTGAGTTCGGCAATGATGTCCTGCGTCAGATCGGTGCCGGGCGTGTTCTTCACCACGGCACCCTTTTGCAGCAGCAAGGCCACCTTCTTCTTGGTCATAGCCGCGGTAACAGCCGCATCCAGCTTGGCGTCAATCTGCTCCAGAACATAGGCGTTCACCCGCTCAATCGGATCGCTCAGCTTGCCAAGCTCGTCCTGAGCCGAACGCTGCTTGTCCTGAATGGCCTTGCCTTGCGCTTGAAGCGTCGGATTGTTCGGATTGGCCTTTTGATCGGCCTGATACTTGACGATCATGGCGTTAAGTTCCGCCTGAAGCACGCGCGAGCGGCTTTCAATCTGTTCATAGGCATCCTTATAGGTGACCCGCATTTGCTGGTCAGCCGTGCGGGCTGCCTGCGACATCCCAAGGACTTGCTGCACATCGGTATAGGCCACCGTCTGCGCGGCAGCCGGAACAGCCGGGGAAAGCGCCAAGGCAGACGCGGCGAGAAGAAGCTTGCTAATCATTTTCATCAGAATTGAGTTCCTACGTTGAATGTGAACAATTTGGGGTCATCGCCGTCACGCTTCAACAACGCCTTGGCGATATCGATGCGGAACGGACCGAAGGGAGAGCGCCAATTGACGCCAAAACCGACCGACAGACGAGGTTTCTAGCTATCCCCCAAGAATGTCTGCTGGAAGGGCGTGCCGGTTGACTGGCAGGCGACGATCGCCTGCTCAAGCGTCTGACCCGACGTCGGATTGATCCGAGAGATCGAGCCATTCACATTGCTTCGGCACAAAGGCACGTCATTTGGCAGGGCGGCGGTTCCGGGGTTGGTGACACCAAACACAGAGCCCATAACCGCAAAGAGTGAGGGCCGCAGACCCATTTCACGCGCGCCAGAGCCCAGCGGAATCTCCAACTCGGCCCGACCCAGATAATAGGCCCGGCCCCCAAGCGCGTCATCGGCAATCTGGTTGCGGGCCGTCACCAACGTGCCGTCGCTGCGGTAATATTGGCGCTGAACGCGCGGCCCCAGACCGCGGATGTCGAACCCTGGGAATTGCGGCTCACCCAAGAAATAGCGGTCCGTCAGGCGAACCTTGTCTGCCCCCGCGCTTTTCGGATTCTCGAAGCTGTGGATATAGCCACCTTCGCCGGCCATTGAGAAAACAAAATTCCCGAAAGGCCGCCAATATTGGCGCGCGTCCACATTGGTGCGCAGATATTTTACACTGCCGCCAAGGCCAGCAAAATCCTGGCTGAACAAAAGACGGCGGCCACGGGTTGGCCGCACGCGGTTATCGAGGTTATCGAACACGACGCTGTAGCCAATTGAAGATGTTGTCCGCTTTCCGACCGCATCGCAAAGATAAATGCCTGCACGGAACGGATCGCACACACCGTTAAAATAATATGTCGCCTTATCGAGTGAGACATCGTCATAGCTTAGGCCATAACGCGTCGCCAACGACCAGAATTCCGTGATCGGTATCCCCATTCGGAACTGAAGGCCTGTCGTGTTCTGCT
>JAHEGQ010000199.1 GCA_024645025.1 Sphingomonadaceae bacterium | reverse complement strand
CTTGCACATCGCAACAGTCGCTGCCCTGCTGACGATCATGACCATCATGGGTGTCGGCAACCATATGGGGTGGGAGATGTTCCCGCGCTGGCTTGTTCATGGCAGACTTGGGCACTGGATCATCACGGCGACGCATCACCAAAAACATCATCAGGCATATCGGGGGAATTATGGGCTCTATTTCCGCATCTGGGATCGGCTGTGCGGCACTGACCTTGGCCTTGGCAACTTTGCACACGCCGCTTCGGGCGGCAGACCCCAGTCCGCCGACAAGCGTTGAACTGGACATTAGCGGCGTTCGCAACGCCAAAGGTCGGGTGCTCGTGTGTCTGACCGCCAACCCCAAGGCCTATCCCGATTGCGGCAAAGATCCGGCCAGCCGCAAGCTTGCCTTGCCCGCCACGGCATCGCTGGTCGCGCGGTTTGAAAATATGCCGTCCGGCGTTTATGCTGCGGCCCTGATCCATGATGAAAATGGCAATAACCGCATGGATGTGGCGCTGTTCCTGCCGCGCGAAGGTTTTGGCATGTCGCGCAACCCCCCGATTGGCATGGGTCCGCCCAGCTTTAAAAGCGCGCAATTTGCGGTTTCAGGCACGCCTGTTCGCTTGCCCGTCAAGATGCGCTATCTTTTCTAATCCAAAAGCGGCAGCTGTTCTTCGGCGTGGCGCATGGCCTGTTCTGTTGGGTGGAGAAGAAGCGCGGTCGCGGCCTCTTCCGTCAGTGGTTTGCTGAATAGATAGCCTTGCGCGAACTGACAGCCAAAGGACACAAGCTCGCGCCGCTGGAACTCGGTTTCGACGCCTTCGACAACGACCCTAAGCTTTAGCGAACGGGCCAATGCCAGCACCGCCTGAACAACGCTCCATTCCGCATTCTGTTCATTTTGGATGCGGACAAAGGATTGGTCGATCTTGATCGTATCAATCGGCATGGCCTGAAGGCGGCTGAGCGAAGAATAGCCCGTGCCAAAGTCATCCAACCCGACATGGATGGCAAGCGCGCGCAATTCCTGCAGCGCTGTCACCGCCCGATTGGGTTGCAGGACGGCGGCGGTTTCGGTGATTTCCAGCGCAATCCACTGGGGTGCGCAGCCCGTTTCCGTCAGGATGTCCCGAACTTGCTGGACGAAGGTCGGCTGCAAAAATTGCCGGGGGGATACGTTGACGCTGATCCGAAGCGGCGTCTGGTTGTCGCGCAGCGTGTTCCAGCGGACAGCGGCCTTGCACGCTTCGCGCAGCACCCATTGGCCAATGAGGATGATGACGCCACTTTCTTCAGCAATGGGGATAAAGTGCGCAGGAGACACGGGCTTGCCGTTACGTGTCCAGCGGATCAACGCCTCAAAGCCCACAAGTTCCTCGGTGTCGAGCGCAAGTATCGGTTGATAGTGAAGGGTAAAATCTCCCGCGTCGCAAGCCCGACGCAGATCGCTCACCATGGTCAGCCGCGATTCCTGATTTTCCCGCATCTGTTGATCGAATACGACGGTGCGTTCATTTCCGCGGGATTTAGCTTCATACATCGCCAGATCGGCATCGCGCAGCATGGCGCCGACGCTGTCATACCGCCCATCATCATGGGCGACCCCAATGCTCGCCGTCACTCGGACCGAGCAGGTTTCGATCCATTTCTGGCTGCTCATCGAGAGGTGGATTTCCTCAGCCAGTTGGGCGGCCATTACTTCGCGTTCCGGGCCATCGACGATCAAGGTGAATTCATCGCCAGCCAGCCGTGCCAGATCAATGCGGTTCAGGGTGCTGCGCTGCCCGTCGGCGTCATTCGCCGTCTGAACAATTTCGCGCAGGCTATTGGCCATGTCGATCAACAGCCGGTCGCCGGCATGGTGGCCCAGCGTGTCATTGACCAGTTTGAAACCATCCAGATCAATAAAGATGAGCGATGGGGCGGGCGTGCCGGAACGTCGACATTCTGCAAAACGTTGTTCAATCTGGAGCGCAAAGCAGGCCCGGTTGGGCAGACCCGTCAGGGAATCAGTCAGGGCATTTTCGCGCAAGCGATCCGCCTGTTGTCGCCGCCGAAACACGCCGCCGATTTGCAGCCCGGCCTGCATCAGAACGTCGAGGAGCTCTGCTTCTGGCTCCTGTTCGTCCATTGCGAAAAATTCCAGCAGCGCCAGCCGGTCGCGTCCCGACAGAATGGGCACAGTCAGCATCGCCCGAAAATTGGCCTGCCGCGCCAGAACGGCGCGGGAAAAGCCCTTCATCCGATCGATGCCCGGCGTCCATGAAGGCGTGGAGGGGACCAAGCGGCGGTCGATAAATGTATCGGGATCTTTCAAGATGATTTCCTGCGAGGCTGCGATGAAATCTGCGGCCGACGCGCAGGTTGCGGCATGGTAAATTCCAGCTGGGTGGAGCAATTCTGGGTGGGCTGGGTCCGCCAGAAAGGCATTGCCAAAGGCATAGCCCAGAGCCCCACAAATATCGCGGACCGCCCGCTGCAGAATTTCGCGCGGGTCATCGATTTCATTGGCAAGCAGCGCAATGGTGTTCAACAGTTCGATGCGGGCGCGGCTGACGCTGAGGTCGCGCAGGCCGCGTTCTGCCAATTGCTCGGCTTCCAAACGCGCGCGTTTTTCCCGGTCGAGCTTGCGTTCCAGCAGGGCTGCCTTTTCATCGGCAGAGAGGATCTGGGGTGTCCAGCGCGCGGGTGTCTGGATCAATTTGGCCATATCACATCCATCCGGCAGGCGGCATCGCCCCTATGGACACATTCGGGATGGTCGAGTTCAACCTGTTCGCCAAAATGTTCGGCCGCGCCGAGGATCAGGCCTTCCGCAAGGGCACATAAACGGCGGGGCGAGGAATAGCCGATCCGCAGCTTTTTGGGGGCGATGGCAAAGCGCAATTGGGGGCAACCTGCGCCTGCATAAAGTTTGCGGATCTCCATATGGACGATACGATTGATCGAGAGCAGGAAGGTTCGGGTATCCGGGACGCCCTGCAAGAAATTGGGATAACGATCCACCAGGCGCGCGAAAGCCGCTGTGCCAAATTGGCGGAGCATATCGTCACGCGTGCAGCCGGCCAGTCGG
>JAHEGQ010000115.1:9825-15024 GCA_024645025.1 Sphingomonadaceae bacterium | reverse complement strand
TGTGGTCAGCCTGCTGGGCGATTATGGCATCCATATCCCCGCAGTTTTGACGGGGCCAATCGGCCACCCCCTTAAGCTTGACGACGGCACGACGATTACGACCATATTCAACGTGCCGGCGCTTGCGGTGTCTTTGGCGCTGACCATCTTGCTGGTGATCGGGGTGTCAGAATCGGCCAAGTTCAACAACGTCATCGTCGCAATCAAGGCCGGTGTCATCATTGCCTTTGTGCTGATTGGCGGCGTGATCGTTATCCAGAATTTCGACGCGCTGTCGCATAACTGGGATCCCTTCATCCCCGAACCGACCGGCAAGGAAGGCGAATTTGGTTGGGCTGGCATTTTGCGCGCCGCCTCCATCGTTTTCTTTGCCTATATCGGGTTCGAAGCGGTCTCGACGGCAGGGCAAGAAGCGAAGAACCCGGCCCGCGACATGCCCTTTGGCATTATCGGCAGCCTTTTGGTCTGTACGATCCTGTACATCCTTGTGTCCGTCGTTTTGACGCTGGTCGTGAATTATCGCGACCTCAACGTGCCGGATCCCGTGGCCGTGGCGGTTGACGCTTTCGGCCCGCAATGGAGCTGGTTTGCAAAGATCATCAAGGCGGGCGCGATTATCGGGCTCACCTCGGTCGTTCTGGTGCTGATGTATGGCCAGACCCGTATCTTCTACACCATGGCGCGCGACGGCCTGTTGCCGCGGATTTTTGCGCGCGTGCATCCGCGCTACAAGACGCCTTGGGTCAACACGTTGATTGTGGGCCTGATGACGGGGCTGGCAGCCGGCGCGTTTGATATCAACACGCTGGGGGACATGACCTCGGTTGGGACGCTCGCCGCATTCGGGATTGTCTGTCTGTCGGTGATTTGGCTGCGCCAAACCCACCCCGAACTGCCCCGCGGCTTCCGCGTCCCGCTCTACCCTGTGCTGCCGGCGGTTGGCATCATTTCCTGCTTCGCGCTGATCTTTACGGTCGAAGCTCGGGTGATCGTCTTCTTTGCCTGGTATACGCTGGCGATGATCATTCTGTACTTTGCTTACGGCATGCGTAATTCGCGGCTGGGCAAGGGGCTGGAGATGGAAGACGGCCCGGAAATGACCGACCTGCCACATCCCGTTCAGGATTGAGCGGGACAAACCCACGTCAAGAAAAAGGGGAGGCAATAGCCTCCCCTTTTTTTATTGCGAAAAGCCGCTTTGGCCTCAGCCCAATTGGGCCGCGACCAGCGCCTTCAAATCCGCTTCCGGGCGCGGGCCGTAATGGGAGATGACTTCGGCGGCGCAAATCGCCCCCATGCGCAAGCTATCGGCAATGGAGCGGCCTTCCGCCTGCCCCGCCAAGAAACCCGCTGCAAATAAATCTCCCGCGCCCGTGGTATCCACCACCTTGGCGACGGGTTGCGCCGCCACATCGGTGCGCACACCCTGATGCACAGCCAGCGCGCCTTCTTCGCTTTTCGTCACAACCAGCGTGGGGACCAGTGCAGCCGCGGCCGAGACGGCAGCTTCCAGATCGCCCGTCCCCATCAACGCCCGGATTTCGCCGTCATTGGCAAAAAGGATATCAATCAACCCTTCGGTCAACAGCGCCCGAAAATCATCGCCATGCCGGGCAATCACAAAGGTGTCGGACAAGGTGAAGGCAATTTTGCGGCCCGCTGCACGCGCAATATCGATCGCTGCGCGCATCGCGGCCCGGGGCTCTTCCGGGTCCCACAAATAGCCTTCCAGATATAACACGGCTGCGCGCTCGATCATCGCTTTGTCCAGCGCCGCGGCGGGCAGAAATTGCGATGCACCCAAAAAGGTGTTCATCGTGCGCTGCCCATCGGGCGTCACAAAGATCAGGCATTGCGCGGTCGGTGGCTCTTCGCCGCGCAACTGTGTTGTGTATTCAACGCCGATGGCGCGCATATCGTGGGAGAAAACCTTCCCGAACTGATCGTCTGCGACCTGCCCGATAAAGCCACAGGTGCGCCCCAAGGCCGCAAGTCCGGCAATGGTATTGGCGGCAGACCCGCCACTGGCTTCGTGCGCGGCGCCCATTTTGGCATACAGCGCATCGGCGCGCACGGCGTCGACCAACTGCATCCCGCCTTTGGTCAATCCTTCGGCGGTCAAAAGGCTGTCATCGGCGGGGGCGATGATGTCGACAATCGCGTTGCCCACGGCAACGACGTCAATTTGGGCTGCAGTCACGCGGGGCTCCTGAAAAATGTCTGGTTATCCGGCCACGCCGCTATCGGCTGAGTCGGGCAAAGGCAATGCTGAACT
Organism: Sphingomonadaceae bacterium; assembly: GCA_024645025.1. Lineage (GTDB taxonomy): Bacteria > Pseudomonadota > Alphaproteobacteria > Sphingomonadales > Sphingomonadaceae > Aquisediminimonas. Next base: position 12,749 of record JAHEGQ010000115.1, on the reverse strand, counting down.
GGGATCGGGCTTCCACGCCCAAAACAGGAAACAAGGCGGGATATTCCAAAATTCGATCGCGCGGTCGATCTTGGGGAAATAGGGGCTGAGAAAGTCGCAAACCTTTGCGCGGTATTGGTAAACCAGAAACGCCCCGCCCGGCCGCAAGATGCGCGCGGTAGCCGCCGCAATCGCCGGGCCAACGCCGCTGGGCAATGTCGAAAAGGGAAGGCCAGACAGCACATAATCCGCCTGCGCAAAGCCGCTGTCGCGCACGATCTGTTCCACATCGGCGGCAGACCCAAGGATTGGGCGGAACCGGCTGTCAGCCATTGTGGACGAGAGATAATCGACGAAATCTGGATTCAGGTCGATCGCGATATAGGTGGCATCCGGGGCCAGCCGGGCCAGAATATGCGGGGTGAACGTACCGACGCCCGGCCCATATTCGACAAATACTTTGCACGCGCCCCAATCGACCCGGCTCAGCATATGGCGGATCAGCGTATCGGTCGAAGGGATGATCGACCCGACCATCACCGGATGCTTCAAAAATCCTTTGAAGAAGAGCGCCCAAGGCCCCCAGCGCCGTTTCATGGTCAATTTGCGGCTGGCGGCGGGTGTCGATGGCATAGGGAAAGACGCGCTCCGATACTAAGATCGTCAGGGTTTGCAGATCGGCCAGAGACTTTCAAGCCGGTCCGAGCAAGAAAAGGGGTATCGCGTCCCCAAAGCCGTGGGTATCGCTGTGGGATGACTGGAAAACGCGACGGCCAGATCGCCGTCATCTTCACCGCGCAACGCACGGCAGAGGACGAAGCGGGATATCATCTGGCCGCCAAGGAAATGGCGATGCTGGCTGCCGCCCAGCCGGGCTATTGCGGCATGGTGTCTGTGCGGGGCGCAGATGGCCTTGGGATCACCATCAGCTATTGGGCGGACGAAGCAGCGGCGCTGGGTTGGCGCGACAACCCAGATCATTGCGCTGCCCGCGAGGCCGGCCGCAACCGGTGGTATGCCGCCTACACAATTGATGTCGCCCCCATCCGCCGCAGCTATGACTGGAGCCGCCATGACTGACCCGCGCGCCAATAATCGGGACTTTACGCTGTTGTTTCTGGTGATGCTGATCACCGGCGCGGGCAATACGGCGCTCCAGTCTGTTCTCCCGACTTTGGGACGAACAATTGGCGTGCCCGACAGTGTCATCGCGGCCGCCTTTTCCGTTTCAGCTGCGATCTGGGTGTTCACCGCCCCCGGTTGGGCGCGCCGATCAGACAAGGATGGTCGCCGGGAAATGGTGATGCTGGGTCTGGTGGGCTTTATTTCATCGGTTGGGCTGTGCGGGGTGATCCTGTCGCTGGGGCTGCATGGCATTTTGGGCCCGTTGGTGACAATGCTGGCCTTTATCGCCGCGCGGATGCTCTACGGCATTTTTGGGGCAGCGGCCCCGCCCGCTGCACAAGCCATGGTGGCGCTGCGGACCAGCCGCAAGGAACGCACCAAGGCACTGACCATGTTGGGGTCCGCTTTTGGTCTCGGCACCATCCTTGGCCCGGCGGCGGCACCCTGGCTGGTGGGGATGCCCGTGGTGGGCCTAGCCGGGCCCGCTTTTGTCTTTGCCGCTTTTGGCAGCATCGTTCTGTTTTTCGTCTGGCGCTATTTGCGTGATGATCTTCCCAGCGATGAAGGGCGCGGCGCGGCTGTCAGCTATCCCTCGATTGGCGGCGCGCCAACTGGCGGCAGCGTAACGGCCGCCACCGCCCCACGCGCCAAGCCGCTCGCGCTACGCGACCCCCGTATCTGGCCGTGGATGCTTTTGGGCCTGGTGATGGGCCATGCCCAGGCAATGACGGGGCAAGCCGTTGGGTTTCTGGTCATTGACCGGCTGCATCTGCCGCTGGCCCATTCGCAGGAATCGATTGGCATCGTATTGATGATCGGGGCAGCCGCCGCGCTGCTGGTGCAGTGGGGCCTGATCCCCCTGTTCAATCTAGAGCCACGTCGCATGGTTGTGCTGGGCCTTGTCCTCGCCGCCTTCGGCACCGCCGCGACAGGTCTTGCCAGCAGCCTTTACGGGATTGCGACCGCCTATGCGCTGGCCTGTATCGGTTTTGGCTTTACCCGCCCCGCCTTCACGGCCGGGGCCTCGCTGGCGGTGGATCGCAAGCTGCAAGGGGCCGTTGCCGGCCGTGTGACCTCGGTCAACGGGGCATCGTTCGTTCTGGGTCCTTCGGTTGGCGTGGGTCTTTACGAGCTGTGGGGGCCGCTGCCCTATTTCCTCTCCTCGGGGATTTTGGCCTTGCTGATTTTCTACGTATTGGCCCGAATCAAGCCGGCAGAATCGGCAATTGGCAGCGCGCGCGAGGCCTGACCCCACGTCATCCGCCCGGTATGCTGCACTGCGGCACAGCCCCGGCTTGAGTGCCATCGGTTCGAAATGGAACAAAAAAAAGGCCGGTCCCGAGGGGCCGGCCTATAAAAGTTTGTATAGGAGAGGATGCCTGAAAGGCAGGTTCTAAATGCCAAATGGCCAGTTTTTGTGCAAGTGCGAAATAACAAATCGTGATTGCAATTTATGCAATCGTGCATCAAAAGAGCGCAATGCGTCGCCTTCCGTCCCTTGCTGCCATCGAAGCCTTTGTGCAGGTGTCGCGTCTTGGCTCCATCAAGGCCGCCGCTGAAGAGCTGGCGCTCTCGTCACCCGCGCTCAGCCGCCGCATCCAAACGCTGGAAGCTTTTGTGGGACGCCCACTGTTCGAGCGGGGGCACCAGTCGATCCGACTCAACGAAGATGGCGAAGAATTGATGGCGCTGGTTGTCCAGCCCATCGACATGCTGGCCGACGCCATCGAGACGATGACCTCTCGCCACCATGTCTTGCGTTTGCGTCTGGGTGTGCCCTCACTTTTCGCCTCGCAACGGCTGATCCCGCACTTGCCGGC
>JAHEGQ010000115.1:7907-9815 GCA_024645025.1 Sphingomonadaceae bacterium | reverse complement strand
AAGCTTCATCCCAGCCTGCATATCGATCTGGATACCGCCGCCCATTCGCTGTCTCGACTGGGCGATGGACTGGATTGCGCGATCGCGCTGGCCGGATCGCTCGACCCCGCGCTTTATGGGGTGCGGATCTATCGGGATAATATCTACACGGTGGGCGCCCGGCGGCTGGTGCAAGGGCCGCACGCCATCACCCGGCCCGAACAGGTGCGCGAAATGACGGTGATGATCCATCGCGAGCTGGAAGACACGTTCAGCGCCTGGCGCGAAGCCGTGGGGATGCCCGATCTGGAACCCGCTGCCATTGATTATTATGATTCAGGCCAGCTGATGCTGGAAGCCGCAGCGCAGGGGCTGGGCATCGCCTTTCTGCACCAGAATCTGTTGTCCGATTATGGCGACGAGCGGCTGGTGCGGATGTTTGCAGATATCGAAGTGAAAAGCCCGTACAGCTATTGGTTCGCGTGCCGCCCGCGCGCATTGGATCTCCAGCCAGTGCGGTTGTTCCGCGACTGGCTGGTGACCCTGTATCAAACCGACTGAGCGGCTTTGGATTAGGCGACGCTTGCCTTCACGATCTTGCCGGGCGTGGCGGGCGGCTCGCCCTTGGGCAGTGCGTCAACATGTTCCATCCCGGAAATGACCTGACCCCAAACGGTATATTGGCCGTTGAGGAAGCTGCAGTCGTCAAAGCAGATGAAGAACTGGCTGTTGGCGCTGTTCGGGTTCATCGCGCGCGCCATCGAACAGGTGCCGCGCACATGGGGCTCAGCGTTGAATTCGGCGGCCAGATCCGGCTTGGGCGATCCGCCCATGCCCGTCCCCGTGGGGTCGCCGCCTTGCGCCATGAAACCTTCGATCACGCGGTGAAATACGACGCCATCGTAAAAGCCTTCCTGCGCCAACTCAGAGATGCGCGCGACATGGCCGGGGGCAAGATCGGGGCGGAGCTGGATCACGACATCGCCGGTTTCGAGCGTGAAGGTCAGGGTATCGGCCATGAATCAAACTTTCTAAAGGCTTGGAAGAAAGCGCAGCCCTACGCGGCTTGCGCGATGGATACCAGCCCATATTCAGCCGCAAGCAGCTGATAGCTGCGGCGCCGGGCCGCATGGTCGGGCATGATGTTCACCAGCATCATCTCCTGCGCGCCATAGGCCGCCGCCACCGCATCCACCTCGGCCCGCACCTCAGCCGGCGTGCCCAGGATTGACCGACGCTGGCGCTGCGGCACGTCATTTTCAGCGGACCAGGCCATGGCCTTTTCCACGCTGGGCACCGGGATCAGCTCTCCGCGCACCAGATGATGAAACATCATCTTGGCCGGCAGCGCCAAGTGCTCTGCCTCGGCGCGCGTTGGGGCGGCAATCGCCCAAGTCGCGACCATCAAATAGGGCTTGTCCAGCCAGCGCGAGGGGCGGAAATGACGCGTGTAAAGCTCGGCTTGCGGTGCCCCGTCCGAATTGATGAAGTCGGCAATGCAATAGGGCAGGCCGGTTTCAGCCGCCCAAGCCGCGCTGTCCACCGATGATCCCAATAGCCAAGGCTCAATCGCGCCGCCGCCTGTCGGCAGCGTCTCTTTCAGGGTTGCAAAGGGGTGGTCCGATGGCAGGCCATCCCCCAGATAGGCCAACAGTTCGGCCAGATTATTGGGGAAATCATCCATCGGCATCCGGCGGGATCGGTCGCGTTGCAGCGCATAAGCCGTGCGCTGGTCAGACCCCGGTGCCCGGCCCAGCCCCAGATCTATCCGGCCCGGCGCAAGGGCGGACAGCATCTTGAAGGTCTCTGCCACCTTGAAGGGGGAATAATGCGGCAGCATCACCCCGCCAGACCCCACCCGGATGTGCTGTGTCGCAAGCGCCACCGGCCCGATCAATGCCTCGGGCGCGCAGCCTGCCAAGCCGGGGG